>SKIX01000001.1 GCA_007116195.1 Marinospirillum sp.
AATGGCTCGCGTAAAGCGTGGTGTTCAGGCGCGTCGTCGTCACAAAAAGATTCTCAAGCTGGCTAAAGGCTACTATGGTGCCCGCAGCCGTGTATTCCGTGTTGCCAAACAGGCCGTTATCAAGGCAGGTCAGTATGCCTACCGTGACCGCCGTGTTCGCAAGCGTCAGTTCCGCGCACTGTGGATTGCCCGTATCAATGCGGCCGCACGCATTAACGGCATGTCTTACAGCCGCTTCATTTCTGGCCTGAAAAAAGCTGATATTGCCATTGACCGTAAGGTTCTGGCTGATATCGCGGTTCACGACCAGGCTACCTTTGCAGCTATCGTTGAGAAATCAAAAGCCGCCCTGGCCTAATAGTTTTCCAGCGATCGCTGACAGCAGTCGTTTCTAAGCGGCCTGCTGAATAACGGGGGAAGGGCAAGGCTCTTCCCCTTTTTTATTTGTCATCAAAACTCTGGAGTCGTGCAGATGGACAAAGAGGCCACCTTGCAAAGCTTGGTGCAGCAAGCATTGGAGCAGCTTAACAAAGCTACTGACAGCCAAGCTCTGGACCAGGTTCGTGTCCAGTATCTCGGTAAAAAAGGTGAGTTGACCAGTCAGTTGAAAAGCTTGGGGCAGCTTCCTGCTGAAGAAAGACCCAAGGCGGGTGAAAAAATCAACCTCGCTAAGCAGCAGGTTCAGGATGCTCTTAATCAGCGCAAAGCGCTGCTTGATGCAGAGGCAATGAATGCTCGGCTGGCATCGGAAGCAGTCGATGTAACCCTACCTGGCCGTAGCCAGCCTTCGGGGGGCTTGCATCCTGTTACGCGCACTCTAGAGCGTATTGAAGATTTCTTCTCAACCCTTGGTTTTTCAGTAGAAGAAGGCCCAGAAGTTGAAGATGATTATCATAACTTTGAAGCCTTGAATATTCCTGCGCATCATCCTGCGCGTGCTATGCATGACACCTTTTATTTTGACGCCCACACCCTGCTAAGAACTCACACTTCGCCTGTGCAAATTCGCACGATGGAAAAGCAGCAACCACCGATCCGCATCATTTGCCCAGGTCGTGTTTACCGCTGTGATTCCGATATGACCCACTCCCCCATGTTCCACCAGGTGGAGGGGCTTTTAGTTGACGAAAATATTAGTTTTGCAGACCTTAAAGGTATCCTGCAGCAATTCTTACGAGCCTTCTTTGAGCAAGACCTGCGCGTACGCTTCCGCCCCTCTTATTTTCCATTCACCGAGCCTTCCATTGAAGTGGATGTCGACCGGGGAGATGGCCGCTGGCTGGAAGTGCTGGGCTGTGGCATGGTTCATCCTCGTGTATTTGAAATGTCCGGCATAGATCCAGAAAAATACACTGGTTTTGCTTTTGGTATGGGGGTAGAACGCTTGGCTATGTTGCGTTATGGCGTTGATGATTTACGCCTCTTCTTTGATAACGATATCAAATTCCTAAGTCAGCTGAGCTGATCTGCTAGCCACCAATTGACAGGATAACTCTACAATGAAATTCAGCGAACTTTGGCTACGTGAGTGGGTAAACCCCGCATTAGACAGTGAAGACCTGGAGATGCAACTCTCCCTGGCCGGTTTAGAAGTTGATGGCTGCGAGCCAGCTGCAGGCAACTTTAGTGGTGTGGTTATCGGCGAAATCATCTCAGCTGAGCCTCACCCTAACGCCGATAAACTACAAGTTTGTTTAGTCAGTGATGGTAAAACCGAACAGCAAGTTGTTTGCGGTGCACCCAATGCACGCGCTGGCCTGAAAACAGCCTTTGCTCGCGTAGGTGCAGTATTACCCGGTGATTTCAAAATAAAGAAAGCCAAGCTTCGCCAAGTGGAATCTTTTGGGATGCTCAGCTCCGAAAAAGAACTCGGCCTATCCGATAACCATGAAGGCATTATGGAACTGCCTGAAGGTGCGATCCTTGGGCAGGACTTACGTTTTTACCTCAACCTGAATGACACCCTGTTCGATGTCGATCTAACACCCAACCGTGCTGACTGTTTGTCTATTGCAGGCATGGCCCGCGAAGTGGGTGTTTTAAATAAAACCCGGGTGAACACCCCCATTTTCAAGAAAGTCAGCCCTCAGCATAGTGATCAGCCTGAAATCTCTCTAGCGGCGCCGCAGGCTTGTCCTAAATACCTGGGTCGCATCATTAAAGGGGTCAACAATCAAGCTGCAACGCCGATTTGGATGAAGGAAAAGCTGCGCCGAAGTGGCATTCGCAGCCTGGATCCAGTCGTTGATGTCACCAACTATGTGATGCTGGAACTTGGCCAGCCTATGCATGCTTTTGATTTAGACCGCCTAGAAGGTGGCCTTCAGGTGCGCTTTGCTCATGATCAAGAAAACCTAACCCTGCTGGACGCTTCTAAACTAGAGCTTACACCCACTACTCTGGTGATTGCGGACCAGAAAAAAGCCCTTGCCTTAGCTGGCATCATGGGTGGCGAAGCCTCAGGCTGCAGCCCTGATACTCAGAGTATTCTTCTGGAAGTCGCTTTTTTTAATCCCTTAGCTTTGGCAGGCAAGGCGCGCAGCTATGGTCTACACACAGACTCTTCGCATCGTTTTGAGCGAGGTGTCGACTATGAAATACAAGAAAGGGCGATGGAAAGAGCCACAGAGCTACTAATAGACATTTGTGGCGGTCAACCTGGGCCCATTACTGAAGCAGTAGCAGCAGAGCACCTGCCTGTACGCCCTGACGTTACTCTGCGCAAACAACGCTTAGAGCAGCTTTTAGCGGTGCGCTTGCCCGATGAAGAAGTCAACGATATTCTGACGCGCTTAGGCTTAAAGGTAACTGACTTAGGCGATGCTTGGCAGGTTAAAGTACCCAGCTATCGCTTTGATATCAGCTTAGAGGTTGACCTAGTTGAAGAAATAGCGCGAATTTACGGCTACGACAAGCTACCCGTTAAAGCGCCCCGCGCCGACTTACTTCTGCTTAACAAGCCCGAAGCCGAAGTTAGCCTCAGAAAAATCCGCTCAACCCTCGTTGCCCGTGGCTACCAGGAAGCCATCACCTATAGCTTCATCGACAGCAAAACCTCCCAGGCTTTTGATCCCAATACTGCTCCACTAGCGCTGGCTAACCCTATTTCTGCAGAGCTGGCCGTTATGCGTACCAGCCTGCTACCTGGCTTAGCTAAAGCTTTGGCACATAACCAAAAGCGCCAGCACTCACGAGTGCGTTTATTTGAATCTGGGCTTAGGTTCTTGCAAAGCGAAAAAGGCTTAAATCAGGAGCCTAGCCTTGCGGGTTTAATTAGCGGGCCACGGTTTCCAGAAAATTGGAATCAAACAGCCGCTGAGGTTGACTTCTTTGACCTTAAAGGTGATGTTGAGGCCTTACTCCAGCTAACCGGAGACCCTAGCCGCTGGAAGTTTGAAGCAGCTAGTCACCCTGCCCTTCACCCAGGTCAAAGTGCTCAACTCAGCTGTCAGGATGACCAGGGCCAATGGCAATTAGCTGGTTGGCTGGGTGCTCTTCACCCTCAATTAGTGCAAGATCTTGACTTGCGAGGTCAACCCTTCGTCTTTGAATTAACCCTTGCTAGTCTAAAACAGGGGCAGCTACCCCGCTTTGCCAGCCTATCTCGCTTCCCTGAAATGCGCCGAGACTTGGCCCTCATCGTTGATGCTCAGCTTCCTGTCGGAGAGCTCTTGCAAGAAGCAGAGAACCAAGGCGGTGAATGGCTGCAAGAGGTTACTCTTTTTGATGTTTACCAAGGAAAAGGCGTTGCTGAAGGCAAAAAGAGCCTGGCAATAGGCTTGACCTGGCAGCATCCATCACGCACTCTTACGGATGAGGAAATAAATGCTCAAGTTAACCAGATAGTTACCGCCTTTTCACAAGGCTTTGCTGCGGAATTAAGGAGCTAAAAAACAGCTCCCTAACCTGGTTTCCTGAGCTTTAAATAACAGTGATACCAGTAAAGGAGTTGAACCGTGGGCGCCCTAACCAAAGCAGACATGGCAGAAAAGCTGATTGAAGAGCTGGGCCTGACTAAGCGCGATGCTAAAGAAATGGTCGAGCTCTTCTTTAACGAAATTCGTGAATGCCTTAAAGCCAACGAGCAGGTTAAGATTTCAGGTTTTGGTAACTTTGACCTGCGCGATAAACGTGAAAGACCTGGACGCAACCCCAAGACGGGCGAAGAGATTCCTATCTCTGCTCGTCGGGTGGTTACCTTTAAAGCTGGCCAAAAGCTAAAAAGCCGTGTGGAAAGCTTTAAGGGTTAAAAAAACCTAAACTTTTGTTCGCTAAAGGGTTTTCAAAGTTGAAAAAGACGCCTATAATGCGCAGCGTCTTGAGGGCAAACCCCAATTAGCTCCAAGATAGCTTCTACAAGAAGCAGTATTAAATGACGGAGCGTGGCGCAGCTTGGTAGCGCACTTGCATGGGGTGCAAGGGGTCGCTGGTTCGAATCCAGTCGCTCCGACCAAAAAAATCAAGGGTTTAGCTCAAAAGGCTAAGCCCTTTTTTTGTGCTTGAAGGGCTCGCTATCACGCCGCTATCACAAAGGCATTGAAACTAATGGCCCTTCCGCTTTGCGGCTCCCCGCTCTACCCTTGTAAAAACTATTTTAAGGGTGCTTTATGTGGGAGTCGGTGATAGTTCCTGTTCTGGGTAGTGCCTTCAGTCTTTGGGTTCTTGCTTTTGTGGGAATGCTGATGCTGAACCAGGATTTTACCTGGCAAAACTTTCTGCTTTGGATGGGTGGCATGGTAGGCTTTGTGTTCGTGGCTGGATTGGTCATAGCGTTTCCCGCGATCCTGATTGTGCTGCTTGTGGCCATGGGGTACGGGGTAGGAAAAAACGGACGAAGGAGAAGAAGATGATTAAGCGAACGATTGCAGCTGTGGTTGTTGGGCTGATGTTGAGTGGCGGGGTTGCTGCTGGCGAGCGCATCTACCTTTTTGCCGAAGGTGGCATGACGCGGTTTGACTCAAGTGAGATTGAGAGCGACCTAAGGAAGCTCTGATTAACTCCCCAAAATTTGCGATAATGTCAG
>SKIX01000257.1 GCA_007116195.1 Marinospirillum sp.
GGCCCTGTAATTGCTGAATTAAACTTTGCAGGCGTGCTAGTTGCTGATCTATTTCATGCTGAGATTGCTCTAAACCCTGTTGATAGCCACTTTGGAACCCAGCTTCCTGACCTTGGGCTTCACCTTCCTGGTAGCCTAAAGCCTTTCCTTCATTGTGGCCTGCTTGCTGACCCTGTTCGAAGCCCTGCTGAAAGCCTTGCTGCCGTGCTTCTTCTTTTAACTCTGCTATCTCTTCTTCTGTAGGCGGTTTGGGCTCAGGCGGCTCTACCTCTTGTTGCTCTTCGGCCTGCTCAGCTTCTAGCTCATTTAAACGCTGTGCTATACGGCGGCGCACACCTGTCAGGTCCGGCATTTCCCAGCGTTCAAAAGGCACCTTGTCATTGGCTGGAATACGTTTTCTATGCGGCACAAGATGTCCTCAAAATCAAAAAGTCCAATTTCAACCAGCAAGCGACCATCCTTTTCAGCTTAAGGATTACAGCATTTCATCGCCACTTGATGCCAAGTTGATGGTGCCATCTTCAGCAAGACGTCGAGCCACACCCAGAATTTCTTTCTGGGAAGACTCAACCTCACTAACACGCACAGGCCCTTGAGCTTCAAGATCGTCACGCAGCAGCTCCGCGGCACGCTTGGACATATTTTTGAAAATCTTTTCTTGGACTCGTGTTTCTGCACCTTTCAAGGCCAGGGTTAAAGTTTCTGGCTTAACTTCACGCAGCAGAGTTTGTAGATCACGATCATCCAGATCAGCAAGGTTATCAAAGACAAACATGAGGTCTTCAATTTCTTCACCCAGAGCTTCATCGATCTCTTTAATGGCATCCATAAGGTCACCCTCAATGGAGCTATCCAGGTTATTCATAATATCAGCAACAACCTTAACACCACCCATACTGGTTGTTTGTGTGCCACCAGAACCCGAGAATTGTTTTTCCAAAATATCATTCAACTCTTGTAATGCTTGCGGTTGGACTGACTCAAGTGCAGCAACACGTAGTGTCACATCCAAACGCACCTTGGGATCAAAAAAGCGTAGTATTTCTGCGCCTTGATCTGGGTCCAGATAAGATAAAACGATGGCTTGAATCTGTGGGTGTTCGAAACGAATAATGTCAGCTACAGCGCGTGGTTCCATCCATTTCAACGTATCCAAACCTGTGGTGTTGCCACCCAGAAGGATACGATCGATTAAGCCATTTGCCTTATCTTCGCCGAGTGCTTCGCTAAGCATACGGCGTATATAGCTGTCTGCACCAACACCCAGCCCTGTTTGCTCACCAACATCTTCTAAGAAGTCGCCCAGGACTTCTTCAACCTGAGCACGGCTAACGTTTTGTAGTTGGGACATGGCCAAACCGATCTTTTGAACCTCTTTTGGCCCCATGTGCTTAAGAACCTGGGCAGCATCAGTTTCACCCAGAGACATCAAAAGTATTGCTGCCCTCTCAAGAGAAGACAAATTCTCTGCGTAAAGCTCTTCTTCACTCATCGTTTACCACCCAATGACGCACAACCTGGGCCACTCGGCCGGGATTTTCAGCTATCAATGCTCTAATGGCATTGAGTTGACGCTCATACAGATCACTTGGCGGTGCCAGCAGCGGATCATCTGATGCACTAAGCGTAACTTGATCATCAGGCAAGCCACCATCCAAGGGTGCAAGATCATCCATTTCAGCATCTTCAACATCTTTGTCGGATTTACTAGCCAGGTTGCGTAGAATCGGACGCAGCACACCAAAGATCAGAATCAAGATAAATAGACCCGCAAGAACCTGCTTTGCCAAGTCCCAAAACCAAGGCTCTTCCCAAAAGGGAACATCGGGCAAATCATCAATGCCACTTTCAACAAAGGGCGAGTTAATCACACTGACACTATCGCCACGCGCAGCTGAGTAACCCACTGCATTGCGGACTAAAGTAGTGATACGTTCAATTTCATTTTCACTCCAGGGCTGACGTTCAGCATTACCTGTTTCTGGATTACGCTGAATCAAGTCATCTATGACGACGGCAACCGTCATACGGGCTATGCGACCTGCATCATTGCGTGAATAGCTGAGTGTACGATCTAACTCAAAATTACGCGTTGCTTGAGACCGACGATTGCTAGAACCACTTGCTCCCTGATCCTGTCCACCCGCTTCTTCTGGTGCAAAACCATCTTGAGGTGGTTGATTAGACAAAGCGCCTGGAATTCCCAAGGGGCCAAAATCACCTACTCGCTCCTCATTAACCGTCTGCTCACTGCGTATTGCAGGCATATCTGGGTTAAACAACTCTGAGCTCTGTTCAACTTGGGTAAAGTCCACATCGACTGAAACAGCCGTTTGGAAGCGGCCAGGGCCTGCAATAGGCTCCAAAATAGAGCGAATACGGTCATTAACCCGCTGCTCAACTAAGCGTGTGTGCTCCAACTGGCGAGCCATCGCCTTATCAGTTTCACTTTCATCGCGCTGGGAAAGCAGATTACCGCGCTGATCCACAATAGTGACATCTTCTGATGACATCTGAGGAATACTAGAAGCAACCAGGCTCATCATGGCTCTAGCTTGAGCTGGATCCAAACTCCGCCCAGGAGTCAAACTAAGAAAAACGGATGCCGAGGGCTTGCGCTGGTCGCGCATAAAAACTGATTGCCTGGGAACAGCAAGATGAACCCGAGCCTGGCGTACAGAGTCTAAGCTAGAAATAGTTCTTGCCAATTCACCTTCAATGCTTCGCAAATAACGAGCATTCTCCATGAATTGACTGGTACCCAAACCCTGGTCTCTTTCCAGTAACTCATAGCCAACCGTATTCGGCTGAGCAATATCAGCACCCGCAATATGCATCCTGGCTTGGTGAATATCGGCTTCACGTACCAGGAGTGCACCAGAGGAGGTGTCTATACGGTAGTTGATGCGATTTTGTTCAAGAATATCGACAATTGCAGCTGAGTCCACCTCATTCAGGCTAGACATTAGAGGGCGATAGCTATCCGACTGCGACCAGAGGACGACGGCAAAACCTAAGGCTATACTCGCAGCAAAACCGACGAGCAAGGCCATCTGCCGCAAGATATCTAACTGATTAAAATTAGCCAGCAAGGTCTCAGCTTTGCTACCACTTTTCAGCAAGCTTTTCTTAGCCGGTTTATCATTTTGATCAGTTTTATCTGCGGCAGCACTACTGCTATCAGGCTTGCTGCTATCAGGCAGCTTGTTTTCTGCCCCTTCTTCAGCAGCCACATTGGCAGGTGCATTTTCCATTCATTAACCCCAGTTAATCCACTCAGCCCTGCAATTCATTAAATAGGCATACGCATAACTTCTTGGTACGCTCCAACTAATCGGTTCCTGACTTGCGTCATCGCTTCAAAGGAAACGCTAGCTTTTTGTGCAGAGATCATAACGTTGGTGATATCCACATCCGGGTCACCCAGCTCATAGCGCTCGCGTAGATTGTTAGCACTCTGTTGATGCCCATTTACATTATCGATTGCTTGTTTTAGCAGAGTAGCGAAGGAGGGTACCTCCTTAACACCTTCAGCTTTGCGAACACCCGCAACTTCAGCTCCTTCTCGCAAACCTTGCACTAGAGGGCCTTGCTGAAGCTGAGACCCCACAACAGAGCTAGGATCCATGCTCCTTTGGGTTGACCTTATTTGGGAGAGCACATTGGATATATCGACGCGTTCGACCATTTTAGGATACCTTATTATCGTTTAACACCTTGTTAAAGGGTGTTTTCAGCTTAAAGGGTGTTTTCAGCGCAAGAATAAAAAGTTATATTTGTTGCATAAGCTTCAATTGGCTGCTTAAAATCAATAACTTAGGTGCACAATCACCCGCTAACCTTGCTACTCTACCGCAATTTACTTGTGCATGACCACTCTATCTTCCTACAAAAAACGCAAAATACTGCTACCAAATGTATCAGCTTACTGTTTTATTCTTCTAGCAGGCCTGCCTCCCGCATTTTTGCCAGCTTATATCGCAAAGTGCGCGGACTGATTCCTAGCCGCTCAGCTGTTTCTTTTTTTCGCCCCCCTTCTTCACGCAAAGCATCGAGTATCATCAAAAACTCCTTCTCTTTTAAGTCTTCCTTTAGCGCTTCTGCTGAAGTTATTTCTGGTAAGAGTCTAGCTGATCCTGCAGCTTCTGGTGTACTAGCAGCTACTTGAGGAGGCGTTTCATTTTCCAGCAGAATATTATCCGGCAGAATTTGGCTTCCCGTTGTCATGATTAGTGCTCGCTGAATAACATTTTCCAGTTCTCGCACATTGCCTGGCCAAGAGTGCTGTAGCAGCAACTCTGAAGCTTCCTGGCTTAAAGCAGGCAGCTTATGAACACCCATACGCTGAGCATGCTTTGCTATAAGCGCACGGGCTAAAGGCAGCACATCGGCTTTGCGCTCTCGCAAAGGTGGCCAAGAAAGGGGAAAAACGTTCAAGCGATAATAAAGGTCCTCTCGAAACTTCCCGTCCTGAATGCTTTCTTTTAAGTTACGGTTGCTGGTCGCTAGTACTCGAACATCTAATTTCAAAGTTTTTCGGGAACCTAGACGCTCAACCTCTTGCTCTTGCAATACCCTTAAGAGCTTTGCCTGAAGCTCAAGCGGCATCTCAGACACCTCATCCAGCAACAAGGTGCCACCATCAGCTTGCTCAAATTTACCTGGCGCACTGGTGTTAGCGCCAGTGAAAGCACCCTTTTCATAACCAAAGAGCGTCGCTTCCAGCAAACTTTCTGGTATCGCCGCACAATTGATAGCAACAAAAGGCTTCCCTGCTCTTGGCGACTGCTGATGAATAAAGCGAGCCAAAACCTCTTTACCTGTTCCTGACTCGCCACCGATCATGACCGAAGCATCACTCTTTGCAACACGGCTAGCTAATTGCAACAGTTCTCGACTGCTAGCATCTTCAACGACAGGGCCCAAAGCAAGCTGCTGTTCAGCAGCACCAGCTTTTAATAAAGGCTTAACAATAGTAACTAAAAGCTCACTTTCAAATGGTTTCAC
>SKIX01000159.1 GCA_007116195.1 Marinospirillum sp.
GCCTGCGACGAATACTCGCTGGAATGGTGGTTTGGTAGCGAGCCGTCAGGGTTGATTGATCATTCAGTAAAATAGCCATGCTGTGCCTCCAGAGACAATGCAAAAGTAATGCATGTGGTCAAGTGTAATGCATTTGCATTATTTTGTCTCTATTGCAGTATGCTCATATCTTAACAGTTATGAACACCAGCCTAGCACACTGCTCAAAACTCTTAAAACTAGGTTCTGAGCAGTGTTCAAAAAAAGTTTAGAGATTTGAACAACATAACACAGAAATAAAGCAAGGAGTAAAGCCGAGCAGTCTTGCTAATGATATACTTGTATAACAAATTAACAGGAGAAACTAAAAATGCTTGCCGTTAGACTACCTAGCGAAATTGAAGCAAGGCTTGCATCACTGGCAAAGGCAACTGGTCGCACTAAAACCTTTTATGTGCGAGAGGCGATTATTAAGCATTTGGAAGATATGGAGGATTTATACCTTGCAGAGCAGCAACTGATCGAAATTCGCGCAGGTCGAAGCAAGACTTACACTTTAGATGAAGTGGAGCGTGAACTTGGCTTGGCTGATTAAGGTTGACGAAAAGGCCAAAAAGGACTTGGCAAAACTGGATAAGCAAACTGCAAAACGCATCACCTCTTTCCTGAAAGAGCGTGTATCACCCCTAGACGACCCGCGCAGTATCGGCGAAGCATTAAAAGGCTCTAAGCTGGTTTCTTTTTGGAAGTATCGCGTGGGGAATTACCGAATTATTTCAAGTATTGAAGATGGCGCACTGACTATTCTGGTCATCAAGATCGGAAACCGTTCTGACGTTTACCGAAACCGAGATTAATACCCAACATGGGGTAGACCCAACAGTCGTGTCACCAGCCGCTACTTCTCTCTCATAGCAGGGCCACTATCCAAAAAACGTAAATTCGGGTGGTGGGTTAGCCAGCGTGCTTTATTTTCTGAACGCTGAAACGCTCCAGATTGGTTTGCCTACTCAGGAAGGCACCGGTCAGTGCCTTCACTGATTCAGTTGATGCGCTTGCGTGGTTAGTTATGAAGCCTTTTGCACAAGCCAGTCAAGTGATTGGCTTGCTGCTTAACCAAGTCTGCACCAGTGGCCATTTCATCCATAAGCGCAGTATTTTGGTTTGCCATATCATCGATTTGGGCAACGCCTTGGCTGGTCTCTTCTGCGACTTTGCTTTGCTCATCGGCGGCTTCACAAATGTGTGTGCTTCTTGCTCGAAGGTCACTGGCATTCGATGTAATCGATACCAGAGCGTTACCTGCAGTCTCGGCATAGCTGGCACACTCGGTCGCAAGATTCGCATTCGTCATCATTGACTGACTAACTCGGCTTGCTGTGTCCTGAACACTGGTAATCAGCCCCTCAATCTGTGAGGTTGCTTCTTGGGTACGTTGAGCAAGTTGACGCACTTCATCGGCAACAACCGCAAAGCCTCGACCCTGTTCGCCAGCACGAGCCGCTTCAATGGCTGCATTCAGTGCCAGCAGGTTAGTCTGCTCGGCTATTTCACTGATGGTTTGAACCACCTGACCTATATCTTTACCCTGCTGATCGAGTTCCTGGATGGTTGGCAACATCTGCTCCATGGATGCTGTTAAGTTGCCGATAGAATCGACCGCCTCCTGCATCATCGCATGTCCACGGTTTGCCTCTTCATCCGTTGCCTCTGAAGAACCGAGTGCGTCCATCGCAACGCCCGCAACCTCGCGTGAAGAAGCGGCCATCTCCACACTGGCTGAGGCCAGTAGACTGGTTTGTTGCTGCTGCTGAGCAGCGCCGTCTCGACTGCGCTGAATAGCACTGGCTATTTGTACGGATGAGGATTGGAGTTCACTAGCGGCATCAGTCACATCATTGATCAGCTCTTCCAACACGTCAGATCGTTTGTTGATGGCTTCGAAAAACTGGCCTAATTCATTACTTAAGCCTGTCTCTAGTCTCCCTGTGACACCCTTATCATTGAGCGCGCTTAAGTTGCGCTCCATCGGCTTAAGCAGCCTGGCCCGAATCAAGAAAGTAATCCCTGTAATGATGGCAAGGCCACCTGCAGCCAATAGAGCTAACAGAAACATCATCGTCAAAAACTGACTGCGGACATCGTCAATGTAAATGCCCGTGCCAACGAGCCAGTCCCAGTCAGGAACAACTTGAATATAGGACAGCTTAGGGTAGGCGTTATCGGTGAGGCCGCCTGAAGATAGAGGTTTGGGCCAGGAATATTCAACAAACGCCTGACCACCAAAACGAACAACCGCTGACGAAAAGGCTATAAAGATATTTTCCTGATCCAGTTGGTGACGCTCAGTTCCTTCAACATTGCGGTAACCCGTAGCTTGATTAAATCGATCCCCTTCAAGCCGATGGCCTTCAAGTTGTGGTGCGGCAGGATGGAGAAGCGTGTAAGGCATGGGGCGAGTTGCATCATTGATCCAGAAGTATTCAAACCCATCGTAACGAAGTACGCGAACGGCTTCTTTAGCACTATTTTGAGCCTGTTCTTGGGTCAAAACCCCAGCCTGCTCTTGGTTTTGATAATGCTTAATCACCCCCAGCGCAAGATCGCTAGCCGCTTTGAGGCGCATTTCACGTTCTGTCATCAAGCTGTTGTGCAGCACAAAAGCGGTCACCACCATGACCAAAGCAAAGCCGATTAGAGTTGCTGCAGGTAATGCCATCAGTTGAAACTTAACGCTCTTACTCCAATGAACCTTCATCCTGAACCTCACAGTCGTTTTTATGATTATTTTGAGCCAAGCAGCTAGTCTTTATTGCGGTGCAGCATTCCCGAATGTGTAGGTTCGAAAAACCAAACTAACCGCATAGGTTTTGCTGGATGACTCGGTTCACCTTGAACTCACTAAATTTAACTCTCAATGCGATTGCGTCCCTTTTCTTTTGCGAGATACATTTTCTGATCCACCTTGACCAGTGTTTCTTTTAAAGTGGCACCGCTTTTAAACTCACAAACACCTAGGCTGATGGTGACAACCAGGCCATTAACAAAATTCTGTTTCTGAACGCTGCTGCGAAGATTTTCAGCAAGGGCCAAGGCTCCATCTAATCGTGTTTCTGGGCAGACCATAACAAACTCTTCGCCACCCCAGCGGCCAAAGTAATCGCTGTCCCGAATCGCCGCTTGGATAACCTGTGTGAGCTGAATGATGACCTGGTCTCCAACTTCGTGACCATAGGTGTCATTGACTGCTTTGAAGTGATCGATATCGAATAGCAGAATACAAAAAGGGCTTTTATAGCGTTCAAATCGACTGATTTCTTCTTCAAGGACCTGCTGCATCCTGCGACGGTTAGGGATGCCTGTTAACTGGTCAGTTTTTGATAAGCTGTCTAGCAGGCTATTTTTAGTCTGTAATTCGAGGTTTTTTTGAACCAGTGCTGCCTCTGTTAAGCCCTCAATTGCTTCTGCAATGACGCCAATTTCATTATTGGGTAACTCATCCGAATGGGCAGAAGCCTTGTTTCCCTCAACGATGCCCTGAACCCTTTTTTGCAGCTGGTTGAGAGGCCGAATAATATTACGACTAAGAAGGTAGCTGACCAGCCAGGCAGCAATTAAAGCAGCCATAATGATAATGCCCAGGCTTAAAAGGATCTTGAACTGGATGGGCCTGAGCACGTCGGATTTGGGTACTGCGGTCATGACAATCCAGCCTAGATCATCCAAGCGGGTAAAGTGCGCGATCCTCTTGCCCCTGGTGTTTTGGTAAGTGAAATTACCTTGCGCCACCTTGGCTCCTGGCAGCTTGTTAAAAGCGGCCTCGTGAAACGTGCCGCGAAGCGTTAAGTCATCATGAATTAAAGCAATCCCTTGGTTATCCAGCACATAGCTATAAGCTGTAGGGTAGTCACTATCCTGAGCAGACAAGGCTTGCACCACCGTATCGATGCTAGCGTCGATAGCAAGCACGCCAAGAATCTGGTTGTCCTGATCGGTGAGTGTTTTACCGATGGAAACCAACCATTCCTCAGTGGTTACTTCTAAATAAGGAACGCCGTCCGAGGTGTTGGGGTGCGCTTCAATTGCAGCTTGATACCAGGGCCTCAGTGTTGCATCGAATCCCTCAGGTGGGGTGTAATCATTAATAATCAAAGACCCATCTTCATAGCCTGAATAGACATAGTTAATATTGGGAATCGTGCCTTGTAGAATACTGTACATATTCAGTATTCTTTGTTGAGCGGCAGCTTCTTTGAAATGGGTGTGATCAATGCCTGCGACCTCCCCAGCCGAGAATTCAACTGCTTGACGCAGCGGCGCAAAATAACCTTGGATCAGCGTTGCAACAGCTAGGTTTTTGTTTCGAATGACCGCTTCAGCATTTTGTACTCCCTTGCTATAGAGGATCACTGAGATAGCAACTCCCAGGAGAAAAACGATGAAGATCGACAGGATGGCGGCAACACCAAAGATTTGCTGTTGAAGCTTAGAGACTTGTTTCATAGGTCTGGCTGTCGCTAAACGTCCTTATCATGGATACAGTCCTGATAATGATGAATTCTTGTTGTTCTGATTAATTGCCAACAATAGCCTGAAAAAAGAATCTTAAGGCTTGCTTGCTGTCCCTGTAAACAAAAAAACACCGGATATCAGAAGCTTGCAATCACTGTTTGGAATATCCATATTCCTAGTGACCGATAAGCGTGGTATCTGTGGTAGCTCTAGGGATGCTATCGCATTCAGCAATTGCTGACGTGTTAAAAATCAGTTAAAACTATTAAAAGGAAAGCTTATAAAGCATGCCTTGAAATAAAAGTGTCATTAGAGTAGCATTTTTACAAAAGATAACAAGGAAGATTCGTCATGCCCCACAGCCCCTATCTAGTGTCGCTTTTACCTTTTGATGAACTGGTCAAACTGCATCAACAAGGCCAGCTGAATGACTATGCCGAGCAAAAAACACGCGAACTCATCTCTAGGTGCAAAGCAAC
>SKIX01000190.1 GCA_007116195.1 Marinospirillum sp.
ACTGGCATGCTGTCAGTCCCTTTAGCCGAGCGGGTGGCTCAAGTTACGGCTTTAGATACTTCCGCAAAAATGCTAGAGGCTCTGGATGGAAAGCGCATTAGCAACATCAGAAGTTTACAGAAAGATATTTTTACAGGTCTGGATGATCACTTTGATGGTATTGTCAGCTGCATGGCGCTGCATCATGTTGCAGCAACGGATCAGCTATTAAGGGTTTTTGCGCAGCAACTCAAGCCAGGAGGTTTTCTTGGTTTGGTTGATCTCTTTCAAGAAGATGGCAGTTTTCATGGCGATAATGAAGCCAAAGGGGTCAAACATTTTGGTTTTGAGCCTGAGGTCTTGGCTGGCCAATTGGCAGCTGCAGGGTTTAAAAACTGCCACTTTGAAGAGATTCTGCAAATAGAGCACAAAAATGGCCGTCGCTACCCATTATTCCTGGTGCAAGCTGACTTGCCTGAATAAAAACATTTAACCCTTTTGCCTGGCTTCACGTCTTTTGCGGGCTTTTTTGATGGCCTCATCGATCTGTAGTCCGGTGAAGGGTTTGAGAATATAGCCATCGGCACCGGTGCGAATGGCCTGCTGAACCTCGCTGGAGTCACTCACCGCAGTCACCATAATCACAATAATGTCTGAGTTCACGGTTTTTATGCTGGCCAGTGCATCAAGACCGCTGACTTCAGGCATATTGATGTCCAGGCATACAATTTCTGGTTGATGCTCCTTGACCTTTTCAAAAGCAATTTGGCCGTTGCTGGCAAGGGCAACCACTGTATAGCCTAAATCTTTTAGTAGCTCTTTAAGTAGATCACGAACCATGGGTTCATCATCAACCACCAGGACGTGGTTATTGGCCAGTTTAGTCATGCAGGCTCCGTAAGGATAAGAAAGTGTTGGCAGGATTTTAACACTTTCTTATCCGCTTCCAAGAGATACTAGCCTTAACAGTGAAAGGCCCCGACTTTGCTTTGCAGTTGCTTAACCTGCTGGCCAAGGCTCGCTGTTCCGGCAGTAGCCTGATCCGCCATACTGCTGGAGCGCGCACCCTGATCGGCTAGCTGTTGCAGGCCATCATGTACTTGTTCTATCGCTGCCTGCTGTAACTGGGTACTTTCAGCTATACGTGTATTCATGGCAAAGACTTCACCCAGGCGCTCCGACATAGCACTGAGCTGATCACGCGTCAGCCTTAAGCTATCTAGCCCTTGGTTGCTACTGGCTGCGCTGACTTCCATTTGCTCGGCTACTTCGTTGCTGGCAAGGCGCAGGTTATCGATCATGCCTTGAATTTCAGTTGTAGAGCTTTGTGTGCGTTGAGCCAACTGTCGGACTTCATCGGCGACTACGGCAAAGCCACGGCCATGCTCACCAGCTCGCGCTGCCTCGATGGCAGCATTTAATGCTAAAAGGTTCGTTTGTTCGGAAATGCCTCGGATGACATCCAAAACATGCAGAATATCATCACTGTGCTTGAGTAGTGATGACATGCGCTCCCTAGCGCTCAGCATATCTTTTTCTAGCTGACCTATCGCTTGATAGCTGGATTCTAGTTGGCTTTCTGAATTTATCAGCACGGATTTTCCTTCATCTGAGGCCTTGCTGGCATCCTGGGCGGTGAAGGCAATTTCACCTACTTTAGCGGTGATGCCATCCATGACTTCAGTAATCGCTTCTAGTGCATTCTGTTGCTGATGAAAAGCATCCGTCGCTTCTTTGGCACCGTCGTTCAGTTGTGAGGACAGGCTTTCAGCTTCATTGGTCACTTCAGTAACCTGAGTTAAGGTGGATCTGAGTCGCTGCATAAGCTTGTTCATTTGCTGACAGAGGTCACCAATTTCAGCTTGATCTTTGCTGGTAAAAGCCTGGGTCAGGTCGAGCTGCTCAGAAACCTGGCGTACTTGTTGACCTAGTTGATTGACTGGAGCGACTAAAGCTCGAGCCAAGGGGTAAAGCAGAGCCATACCCACTAGCAGTAAGAGTAATGAAATCCCGAGAGTCGCTTGCTGGTTGCTTTGGATTTGTTGATAGATTTCTTGTGTGGGTACTTCTGCAACCAAAAAACGCTGCAGACTGGGAATCCACAAAGAGCCAACAAAAACTTCCTCGCCATCCCAGGTTGCCCGATAGATACTGGCCTGCTGCTGGCTCAGCAGCTGCTCGCCTCGCTCTCTATTACTGATATTAAGTTCACCCACCAGGCTGATATCGGCATGCATATCGACCTGACCCGTTGGCAAAACCAGCATAACCTGACCTGTTTCACCAATCGAGTAGTCTTGAATGGTGCGGGCAATTTCAGACATATCCATAGCACCTCCCGCGACCATCCAGGGCTGACCGGCGGGGTTGTGCTCATCACTGCTGTAATTAACAAACATGCGCAAGGCATCGCCACTGAAGGCATTGGTATCCAAGTTGAGCTCAAAGGGCTGGTTGCGCTCCAGGTAGTTAAAATACCAGCTATCATCAGGGTTGGAGGCTTCCATGTAACGCCAGTTGAGTTCTCCATCTTGGTAATGATGGTAGCGAACTTCAGAGCCTGTGTTGGTCGCCATAAACACAGCGGAAGCACCCAGAGAGCGCTGTACTTGTGCCATGACTTGTTGAATGCTTGGCAACTGGTCTGAAGGCGTGCCCGATTTAACCCAATTGATCAGCATCGGGTTTTTGGCTAGAGCTTCAGAACCAGCGATGGCTGTATTGAGTTCGGCTTGAATGCCATTGGCAACGGCTTCTAAGGCACTGGGCAGCTCTTGGTTTTGCATCCTTTGCAAGCGGTCCTGAGAAGAAAAGTAGGATTGAATTAACACGACTGCCAGCATCAGCAAAGCGAGAACCAGCGCAGAAGCGGTGAAAAAGCGTGTGGGTAGAGCGAGACGGTGCCAGGTCGTCATAAGCAAGTGACTCCAGTTTTCCTTAGGGGAGGGTCAGTGATTCCAGAATCCGTGACCTAGCTTGCTATCTTTTAATATTTCTCTACTCCAGACAAGAGCTTATTTATGCTAATTAAGCAATTACGACTAGTACAGAAGCGTTCGCTGACTATAAGCGGGTGGTGCAGGCCAATCCTGTGCACGCTCAGGAGGCGGCAAGCCGAGATGAACCCATTGGGCTGCTGTAATCCAGCCAGCATGACCCACAACCAGGCGAGGGGTGCGGCTGGGTTGTTGAAGCCAATGATGAACCCGTTGCACTAGCTGGGCGAGGCTTTCACCCTGTCCAGGTGCGCTATGCAGAAAGTTATCGCACCAGGTATCAATCGCCGTTTTAGGTATCTCAGACCAGGCCAAGCCCTCCCACTGACCAAAATCTAATTCAACTAATGCTGGGTCTTCGAGCACTTCCCAGCCCTGCTGTTGTAAAAAATGCCCCACCTGCCAAGAGCGCTGTAAAGGGCTGACATAGAGGCGTGCGGGTAGTTGTTGACGACGGGCAAAAGCTTGGATGCTGTAAGCCAAGCGTCGGATCCGCCGTGGATCAACGGCCAGGTCTGTTCGGCCCAGGCATAAGCCCTGAGCGTTCAGCGGTTTTGGGTGCCGCCAAATTACGACTGCCATAACGCCGCCAGCATCAGATAACAAGTGAGTTCAGTCATTTGTTGAGTGGCACCCAGGTTGTCGCCGGTATAACCGCCCAGTCGTCGAAGAAAGAGTCGCGCCAGTAGCAGGGTGACTAGCAACATGGCCGTGAGTGGTAAAAAAAAGACCAGCCAGGAGGACGTTATCGGCAACCAATACAACAGTGGCAGTAAACTCAATAAAGGTAAACTGGCAATAACGGCCTGGGCGCTGCTTAAGTGTTGTGCTAAAGGTTTGGCTTTGGCGTCCTCCAGGTGACCGGCATAGCTTAAAAACCTCAGCAATAACACACTGCACCAACGTGATAAGCCATGCGCACAGCAGAGCGCAAAGACGGCAGCCGCCAAGGGCAGGCTGGCTAAGAGAGCGACTTTTAGAGCGAGTACACAGATCAACCCCAGGGTGCCATAGGTGCCTAGGCGGGAATCCTTCATGATCGCTAAAGCCTGTTCGCGAGTCAGGCCGCCCCCTAAACCATCACAGGTGTCCGCCCAGCCATCCTCATGGAAAGCCCCCGTGAGTAGCAGGCTAAAGGCGGTACTGCCTAGAGCGGCTATCCAGGGGTTAAAAAAGTGACTGAAAAAGACAAAAACCCCGGCGGTGAGTCCGCCCACCAGCAAGCCGACAAAAGGAAAATACCTTGCACTTAGCTGTAAGTCCTGCGCTTGAAAGTTGTGCAAACTGGGTAGGGGGAGGCGTGTGAGAAATTGCACCGCCACGATCATGAGCCTGAATTCTCGTTTCAGCATCAGTTCTGTTCACTCACACCTGCCGCGGCAAAGCTGGCCATTTCATTTAAAAAAGCGGTTGCAGCAACCAGTAGCGGATAAGCCAAAGCAGAGCCAGTGCCCTCGCCTAGGCGTAGCTGCAGGTTCAGTAGTGGCTCGGCATCCAGTAGTTGCAGGAGATGCTGATGCCCAGGTTCAGCAGACTGGTGGCTGAAAACCGCAAAGTTTTTGATGCCGGGTTGTAATTGCTCAGCAACCAGCAGGGCGCTACAAGCAATAAAACCATCCATCAATAAAATGCGTCTTTCACTGGCGGCTTGCAGCAGGGCACCGACCATCATGGCAATTTCCAGGCCACCCATAGCAGCAAGGCTTTCCAGGGGGGTGGAGGCTTGACGGTGTTTATGCAGCACCCGGGTGAGCACAGCCTCTTTGCGGGCCAGTCCTTCTGCGTCCAATCCGGTGCCTGGACCCAGGCAGCTGGCCAGGGGCAACTTGCCCAGCTTACTCAGCAACAGGCTGGCCGCAGAGGTATTGCCAATGCCCATTTCTCCGAGCATCAGCAGGTTGCCTGGTGTTTCCCGCACCAAGGCCATACCCGTGAATACAGCTTGTTGGCATTCTTCTGCATTCATGGCCTGGGTGTGAAGGCTAGA
>SKIX01000191.1 GCA_007116195.1 Marinospirillum sp.
GAGCGAGGAGCCCAGTTAGCGATGTACTTTGCTGATGAAGCTGTGCTGGTGACTAACCCTGAGGTTTCGTCGGTCAGGGATACAGATCGCATTATTGGCCTGTTGCAGGCCAAGACCCAGGCGGCCGTCAATGGCGGTAAGGTAAAAGAGCATCTGTTGTTAACTCGCTATAACAGTCAGAGGGTGGCAGAAGGAGAAATGCTGTCTTTAGAGGATGTGCAGGAGATACTTTCGGTGCCTTTAATGGGTTTAATCCCTGAGTCAGAGGCAGTGCTTAAAGCTTCGAATAAAGGGGTTCCTGTTATTCATGAAGCCGATGCAGATGCCAGCCTTGCATACCAGGATGCTGTTGCTCGCTTACTAGGAGAGGAGCGCGCTTTACGTTTTGTTGAGCCGGAAAAAAGCGGCTTTTTAAGCCGTATCTTTGGGAGTCGAAAATGAACTTTAAAAGCCTCTTTCAACGTGAACCTAAAGCCTCGGCAGCCGCTGCTCGAGAACGCTTAAAAATCATTGTTGCTCATGAAAGAAGCCTACGTGGACAACCTGAGTTTTTGCCGCGCTTGCGACAGGATATTCTGGACGTTGTGAAGCGTTATGTTGCGGTTAGCCATGACCAGGTGCAGGTGCAAATGGATCAGCATGATATGATGTCCGTGCTGGAGATTAACGTAACCTTTCCAGAGCAAGAAATAGCGCCTGAAGAACAGGAAGTAGCTCGGCTAACCAATTAAAATAGGGTTTGGTAAAAATGACAGCGGCTGCAGACACCACTTTTCTTTGGCATGATTATGAGACCTTTGGTGCTGATCCGCGTCGAGATCGTCCTTGTCAGTTTGCAGCCATCCGAACGGACAGTGAGTTCAATGAAATAGGCGATCCGCAGATGCTTTACTGCCAACCTGCGGACGATTACTTGCCTCATCCACAGGCATTGTTGGTTACTGGTATTACACCCCAGCAAGCAAAGCGCGACGGTCTGCCAGAAGCCGAGTTTGCTGCTCGTATTCAAGCCTTGATGGCCCAGCCAAATACCTGCACTTTGGGGTATAACAGCCTGCGTTTTGATGATGAAGTTAGTCGCCACCTTTTCTACCGCAACTTTTTCGACCCCTATGCTCGTGAATGGCAAAATGGCAATTCACGCTGGGATCTGATTGATCTCGTGCGCACCTTCTATGCTTTGCGTCCTGAAGGTATTGTTTGGCCCAAAAAAGAAGATGGCAGCCCCAGTTTTAAGCTAGAAGATCTGACCCAGGCGAATGGGATTACAGAAGGCTCGGCACATGATGCTTTGGTTGATGTCAGAGCCACCATTGCTTTGGCTCGTTTACTTAAACAAAAGCAGCCACGTTTGTTTGAGCATCTGTTTAAATTGAAAAGCAAACATCAGGTCGCCCCTCTGCTGCAGCTTGATCAGCCTAAACCTTTACTGCATATATCGAGCCGTTACCCAGCTAGCCGTGGGTGTGCAGCTATCGTTCTACCCTTGGCGGCTCATCCGACTAATCCTAACGGTGTGCTGGTCTATGATTTATCAGTGACGCCTCAGCCGTTGTTCGATCTAACGGTAGAGCAAATTCATGAGCGAGTTTTTACCTCTGCGAGTGAGTTGGCTGCTCGGGGTTTAGAGCGCCTGCCATTAAAGGTGGTACACACTAATCGCTGCCCCGTGTTACTTCCGGCTAAGGCAATGGAACCCCACCTAGCTGAACGCCTAGGCCTGAACCTTGAAGATAATGCCGTTCATTGGCAACAGCTGCAGGCAGCAGCTGGGCTAGATAAAAAAGTTCAGGCTGTATTTGAGCAGGCGAGTCGTCATTTCCCTGTGAGTCAAGACCCTGACCTTAGGCTTTATTCAGGGCCGTTTTTCTCTAAACAGGATCAAGCAGCCTGCGCCCAAGTAAGGGCGGCTTCAGCTGAGGCGCTAGCTGAGCAGCAAAACTGGGTGTTTCAGGATGAGCGTTTAGATGAAATGCTGTTTCGTTATCGTGCACGTAACTATCCAGATACGCTGACTACAGCAGAGCGAGAGCGTTGGGATGAGTACCGTTGGCAAAAAATGCGTTCCTCTCAGCTGTCCAGTTTGACGCTGGAGGGGTTGCAGCAGGAGCTGATTAAGCTCAGCCAGCAACCGCTGACTGAAGACCAGGTTTTTTTGCTGCAAGAACTGCAGCTTTATGTAGAGTCGATCTTACCGTTGCAGTTTATGGATGAGCTGGCATAGATGAGCCAGCTCAATCACTCTTTTTGCCTTTCCTGTGTTGTTACTGACTGGACCACTGGCTAGCTTCAGCAGCTTGGCCGGGCAGGTTCTTGTTGGGTGTAGGCGTTGAGCCCAGCAGATAAAAACCGCGCTTTAAATCCAAAATCTGGCGATAGAATTCAACAAAGGCTTGTTGGTCTAGCGTTTGCACCTGTTCTGCCAGCTGATCTTGATGCTGAAATGCATAGCGTTGATGGCCTATTTCGCGCCAAAAGCGTTCAGCTCTTTGTGATAAGCGCTGATCATTTTCCATTAATCTTTGAATAAGGCTTTGCTGATGCTGTGCAAAGTCCGCTGCACTCATGTTTTCGATGCGCTTCAGGTCGCTGCGCATGAAAGCTTCGGTGGCTTCAGCGAGCTGCTCAGGCTCAACTTCAGGCGACTGGATAAAGTAAAAGAGGCCAGGCTGTTGCAGTAGCGGTAGGTAGCTGGTGAACACAGCGTAGCCCAATTGCTGCTCAGTGCGCAGCTCATGAAAGAAAGCCGAGGCTTGTAACTGAGTGAGAAGCCTAAAGAGGGCCTCATCTTTAAGGCTGGCCTGGCCTTGCAGGTAGCCAAGAAAAGCTCGGTCATTATGCTCTAGTTTTAGTTGCTGATTCCATTGACCTGGTGGTAGCTGGCGCACTTGAGTTAAAGCTACAGCTTCGCGGTTAAGCTGAGGTTTTAAAGCTTGTTGCAGGTCGTTGGCTAGCTCTTTAATACTGTCTTTGGGCATATTGCCCCAGCTAAGCACTTGGATATAAAGCTCGCTAGTAAATTCTTGAATAAAGCTCTCGAGGTCTTGGTGAGTGAGCTGAGCTAAGGCCCGCTGTTTTTGTTCATGGCTCCAAGAAGGAGTGGTTAATTGGTTAAAGAGCTCCCTGACTAGCTGTTGCGGAAGACGATCGCGCTTCTGGTTATCTAAGTCTTGCTGTAAACGAGTGGCTAGGCGCTGAAATTGTTCGGGCTCAACGTCGCCTTGCAGGAATAAGTTGAGCATTTTGTTAGCGAGCCGCGGTTGTTCCGCATTGTAGCCGCTCAGTAAGAAGGTCAGACCTCGGCTAGAGGCATAGACCTGATAATCCAGGCCAGCAATACGCGCAGGGTAAGCTGGAGCATTGAGTTGTTCGTTTAACCAGCGAGCAGCTAAGTCAGCAAGCAAACGCTGTTCAAGCTGTTCAGCAACGTCAGGGTTTTGTAGGCTAATATAGAGCTGATTACGCGGCACCGCAAAGCTGGTATCTAGACCCTGCCAAACTTCCATGCCTTGAAAGCTTTCGAGCTGCACGGGCTGGGTATTAGGTGCTGCGTCCAGCACCTCCAAGGATGAGGGCAAAAAGGGGTTGGCTGAGGGTAGCTGTAAATTTAGCTTTACACTTAGCGGCGGTAGCTGGGCTTGCTCGGTCGATAAAGGTTGTTGTAAACGGTAATGAGCGGCCACCCAAGGAGCCACTTGATCTGTTTCAACATCGGGGCTGCTGTGGATCACTAAACGCCGATCTGGTGTCAGCAGCTCCAGGTAGCTGTGAATAAGTTCAGCATCAAATTCATCCCAAGCGTAGTGAACGCGGAGCAAGTCGTGCAGGGGGTAGCGGGGCATCTGCATCGCTAAGTGAGTTACCAGCCGACTAGGGTCGCTTCTTTCCTGGAAACGAAAAGCATATTTTGCTAGTTGCTGTGCCTCCTGAAACCGCCACTCTTCAACTCCTTGCTGTTGAATCAGTTTTAGCCAGTCGAAAATAGCGGTTTGAATCTCGTCAAGATGCTGCTCTCCGACTTCTGTTAGTTGAAGGCTAATCGTGAACAAGGCTTCTTCACCTGTACGCATTTGGGTGCCCGCAGATAGGTGAGTCGCCCAGCCTTGCTGTTTAAGCTGGTCTAGCAGGCTCCCTTCTCCTTCATGACCAATGAGTTGAGCTAGAAAACGATCTGGCTTCTTGGTGAAGTCTGAGGTGGAGTCAGGTATTGGAAATAGAAGCTGCAGCTTGCGCTCTTGGCGTAAGGGTTGAATGCTTAGCTTTGCGGGTAGTTGGTCAGCTGAAATCAGTTCAGGCCAGCTGGGTTCTGCCTGGCTGCTACCTGCCGCGATGGATGCGAAATAGCCTTCAGTTAACTGTTGTAGCTCGTTGAGCGACTGGGGACCAAGCACGACAAGTGACATCCGGTCGGCTTGATAAAAGTCCTGATGGTAACCCAGCATAGCTTCGCGTAACTGCGGGTTGCTGATATCAAGGGAATCACGGTTGCCCGCGCTAAAACGTGAAGAAGGGTGCTCTGGATTTAATGCTTGCCGTAATGCTGAAAGTTGGCGGCGACCATCATCCTGTAAAGTAGCGCTCCATTCAGAGTGAACGGCATTAACTTCGCGCTCCAGGTACTCAGGTGAAATTAAGGGGTCGATGAAGAAGCGAGAGAAGCGACTAAGCGCGCCTTCTAAGTGCTCAGGTCGGATATCAAAAAAATAATTAGTATCTCTAGGTGCGGTAAAGGCGTTATAGCTACCGCCATGTTGGCGAATGAAGTTTTGGTAGGCATCTGGCTCTGGGTAGGTTTCAGAGCCTAAAAATAACATGTGCTCTAAAAAGTGAGCCAAGCCAGGCCAGGTATCAGGTTCATGCAAGCTGCCAGCGGCAACGTTCATGGAAGCCGCTGCCTTTTCAGCTTCAGGATCGTTGATTAAAAGTACCTGCAGGCCATTGCTCAAGGTTAGACTGCGATA
>SKIX01000121.1 GCA_007116195.1 Marinospirillum sp.
AAGTGCTTAAGGTTCAGACGTGCACTCATCCGACCCACAAAAATAACTGATGATAGAGCGGGATGCCCACCAACACATTGAAAGGAAAGGTCACACCCAGCGCCGCGAGCATAGCTAGGCCTATATCGGCTTCAGGAATGGCATTGCGTATTGCCACAGGTGCCGCTATGTAGGAAGCACTGGCCGTTAAGGCGGCCAAGATAACCGCTGACCCTTCAGGCAAACCCAGCAGCAGGGCCGCAAAAATCCCAAAAAAAGAAAGGGTAATAGGAGCGACTACAGCAAAGGTAATGACTCGCCAATAGTGCCAACGCACCTTGCGCAGGGTTTCTGAAGCCACCAGCCCCATCTCTAATAAGAACAGAGCAAGAACTACGGCAAAGCTACCCAGCAGCAACTGAGTGACCTGAGCACCTTCATCATAGCCATAGAGGGCACCGATAATCAGCCCCCCAACCAGCAGTACGACACTGCGGTTAGTGAAGGTTTCATGCAAGAGCTCTTTGAGCTGGAATTCGCTTTGTCCGCCGCGTGTCATCTGGTAAACCGCCAGAGCAACCAGCAAGGCCGGAAGTTCCAGCAACACCAGGTAAAGCGTGGCTTGCCCGCCGGTTTCTAGGCGGTGCGTCATGGTATAAGCCAGGGCCACAGCGAAAGTACCGGCACTGACCGAACCATAGTGTGCAGCCAAACTAATCGCATTGGCCGAACTTAAACCAACGATGAACTTCAATAGAGGAATTAACATCAAAGGAATCAGGAAGCCAATCGCCAGCACCACACCCACTTCCAGCATCAAGCCGCCTGAAAAGTTGCCATGCAGAGCCATACCGCCTTTCAAGCCGATGGTAAGCATTAGCAGCAAACTCAGCGTATCGTAGGCCGCCTTGGGTAAATTCAGGTCAGATTTTAATAACCCCGATACCACACCCAGGACAAAAAACATGGCGACGATATCTGGCATATTAAAACTCCGAGACTGAGAAAAAACCTGAGCATTCTAACTCAGCCTTTAGTCGAAAACACCCTTTTAACGGCTGGCTGATAATTCAGAAAAGCTGACCACCTGGTTCCGGCCACCGGCTTTTGCAGCATAACAGGCTTCATCTGCACGCTTAACCCAGCTTTCACGGCGTGAATCCTCTGCTGACAAGCCTGCAATACCTATACTGGCTGTAACCTGATAACCTGGCGAGGCATCCAAGGTGAGTTCAGCCAGGGTCTGCCTGACCTGCTCAGCTAGCTCAGTAGCTTCAGCTGCGCTTAGTTTTAACAATAAAGCGAACTCATCTCCTCCTTGCCGAGCGGCTTCACCTTTTCCTTTAGCAATCTCTTGCAAGATGCGAGCTATCGCCTGCAACCAAAGATCACCGACAGGGTGGCCGAGTTGATCATTAATCGGTTTAAAGTGATCCAAATCAATCAACAGTAACTGCGCTTGGGTTTCCGGCTGATGACGCTGGCTAAAAACAGCCTCTATCGCTTCATCAAAGCCACGACGATTTAAAAGCTGCGTTAAGCCATCATGCTTGGCCTGCCAAAGAGCCTGCTCTTCCTGGTTTTTCTGCTCAGTGACATCGCGCAAAGTACCGATATAGCCTTGAGCTTCACCTGAAGAACTAGTAATTGCTGAGGCATGAGCATCCAACCAAATTTGATTACCATCTGATGTCGTTGCTCGATAAAGGCATCTGAAGTCCTGACCTTCAGCCACAGCAGCCTGCCAAGCAGATAACAAGGCTTGCTGATCTTGAGGAGCAACGGCTTCTTCTAGCCACTGCCAACCCAAGAGCGCCTGCTTGTTGAGACCTAGCATTTCTTGATAAGCCAGGTTGACATAAATAGTTTTTCCATCCAGATCAGCAAGAAACAACCCTGTCGGCGAGGAGTCTAGAACAGCATGCAAGTAAGCCTGGCGCTGCTGTAACGTTGCTTGGTTTTTAGCTTGGGATGCCAGCAAGGCATTGAAGCGTCTTGCAACCGAACGCAGCTCGGTCAATGAACTCTGCTCTGCTAAGCGGTCTTGCTCACCACGGGTAATCGCCTCAATTTGCGTAGCAAAGCGCTGCACTGGTAATAGCAGCAGCCATAAAAGCCACCATAATACCGGCAGGCTTAGAGCAATCAGGACACCACCGAGAAACCACAGCGACCAGAGTAAATCATCAAAAGCGGCATAGGCTTCCTCTTCCGGCAAGTAAACAGCAATAATCCAATCAGCAATCCACACCTGCTTGTAAGCCTGTAGTGCCCTGCCACCTAGCATCAGTTCAGCCGCACCTGAGCCTTCCCAACCCAATAAGGCTTTACCTATGAGTGGGTTAGCCCCGTCTTCCGATAACTGATATAAAATGAACTCTGGATCAGGGTGAACCAAAACGACGCCATCCGCTGTGCCTATGCCAGCGAAACCACGCAACCCTAAACGATGCTGTTGTAAAAAACCCAAAAAGCCTGCATCCAGTACCCTTTGTACACCACCCAGCATACCTAAAAACTCACCCTGCGCACTGTGAAGGGGCACTACCTGCATAATCAGTGGTTCGGTGGTGACACGACCAAGAAAAGGGTCGCTAGTAAAAGGGCGCTGGCTCTGCTGTGCTCGAACAAAGAAACTCCGTTCAGTAACGTCCAGATTGTTACGTTCTTCTGCTTGCGGCCAGTCGGCAACAAGCAAACCCTGGGCATTGGCGAAAACCAAAGAATCAAAACTCGCTAACAAGGCATCATTAGCCGCAAGCAGCTGACTTAACTGCTGAGGCTCTTGGATAGTTTGTTTGTCTAAGGCACTGGCTAACCTTATCAGCGCCTGGCGGCGACTTTGAATGTCCTGCTCAATGGTGCGGGCAAGCATCTCTGCTTGATATTCCAGCTGCACTAATAGAGTTTGCCGAGTAAGATCTCGCCCCAGGTACCAAGAAGTTGCTAACAGCACACTCACTAAAATGACCCAGCCAAAACCCAGGCTGAGCATCAAGCGTGCATGCAGTGAAGCCATCCAGCGTTTCATTATTATTCAATTCCTAGCACGATCTTGACTTCAGCTTAGCTTAAACTCTGGCTAACAAATAAAATAGTCTTGCGTTCAGTCACTGCTTAGACCAAGCTGCAAATGAGCAGTGATCATATCTTTGTCACATTTTAGGGCAAAAACTCTTACTTCCAGTTATAATCCTGCGCAAATTTAATTCAGTCAGTAACTCAAGACAGCCAGCGGTGATCCATGACCTATACCCTGTTTGATTTCCTCCAGCTCATCGGTTCTTTGGGGATCTTCATTTTCGGCATGAAGATTTTCAGTGAGGGTCTACAGAAAATAGCGGGTAGCCGTTTAAAAGATATCCTCGGTGGCATGACTCGTAATCGCTTCACTGGGGTATTAACAGGCTTCGGTACGACCGCTATTACCCAGTCGTCAACCACCACCACCGTGATGACGGTGAGTTTTGTGAATGCTGGGCTACTAACCTTTATTCAGTCTACGGGTGTGATTATGGGTGCCAATATCGGCACCACCCTAACCGCCTGGCTGGTTGCACTGTTTGGTTTTAAATTCCAAATTACCCCGATTGCACTGGCTGTGATCGGTATCTTTTTTGCCTTCCTGTTTTCCAGCAACCCCCGCTGGCGCAACATTGCTGAGGCGATGGTCGGCTTTGGTATTTTGTTTATTGGCCTGGAGTTTATTAAGGGTGCCGTTCCCGATATCAATGCCAACCCTGAGATCTTCGCCTTCCTCGACAGCTTCACCAGCTATGGCTACCTGTCACTGATTTTATTTGTTTTTGTCGGCACGCTGCTGACCCTGCTAACCCAATCGTCTTCTGCAGCTACGGCCATTACCTTAGTCATGCTGTTTGAGGGCTGGGTGTCTTTCCCTATAGCCGCGGCGATGATTTTAGGTGAAAACATAGGTACTACGGTCACCGCCAATATTGCCGCCCTGGTCGGTAACGTTCATGCCAAAAGGTCAGCCCGCTTCCACTTTTTCTTCAATATAATTGGCGTTATTTGGATGCTGCTGCTGATTTATCCAATGCTGCATCTAATCGATCATGTGGTTCAGCTTTTCTCTGAAAATCCCATTTCTGTTATGGAGGGGTCAGCTGAGTCGCGCTCTAATGCAACCCTTGCCCTGTCGCTCTTCCATACCACCTTCAACATTCTCAATGTGCTGGTACTCTTTGCCTTTGTGCCCTATTTGGTACGCTTTGTTGAGTATATTCAACCCGATCGCGGGGGCGATGATGACGAATTCCATTTGCGCCACATTAGTGCGGGTGTAATGACCTCTCCGCTGCTTTCAATTGAGCAGGCACAAAAAGAAGTACAACAGTTCGCCGGCATCATTGAAAAGATGCACAAAAAGACTACCGAGCTACTCTTCAACCCAGACGCTGATCATGAAGCCTTGAAGAAGTGCTTGAAGAAGTATGAAAAAGCAACCGACCAGCTTGAAGTTGAAATTTCTGATTACCTGGTGCGTATTAGTGAGCGCTCGCATTTGGAGCATAGTTTGACTGAGCGCATTCGCTACATGCAAATCATGATTAATGACCTGGAACGTATTGCTGATATTTACTACCAAATCGCAAAAGTTTCTGACCGTTTACATGACTCCAAAGCCAAGTGGCCTGCGGAAGCCAATCACGAAATTAAAGTCCTGGCAGAAGCTCTGGATGCCGCCATTCAAAACATGGGCCTGAATGTATCCAAACCCCCAGCGGCGGTGAAGCTGGATGAAGCCATAGCGCTGGAGAAAAAGGTCAACAAACTGCGTAACCGCTTCCGCGAGAATCACTACAGTCGATTGGAAAACGGCAACTACTCACCCCGTGCTGGTGTGGTGTTCATTGATGTGATCAACCGCCTGGAACGTATCGGCGACCATGTGATCAATGTTAATGAATCTGCCTCCGGTCACCGCATGGCAGGTAAACGCAA
>SKIX01000265.1 GCA_007116195.1 Marinospirillum sp.
CAAGGTGCCGTACTCGTCGCTCTACCGCACGAGCTGCACTGGTCACTCATTGAACAACTCAGTAACCCGGATGCTGACTTTGATGAACCCTTAGCTGACTTGGCCGACGCCTGGGAAGACTTAACAGGCCCTGCGACTCACCTGGTCTTTGTCGATGGCCTGGCAACCTGTATTGCTACGCTGATTGAGTCCCTGTTTATGAATTTCGGCCTGGAGCACAACTACCTAGGTGGCGGAGCTGGCTCTTTAAGCTTTGAGCAAAAGCCCTGTTTAATCACACCTGAGGGTTTAAAATCTGATGCAGCCCTGCTTCTGCGCCTCCCCCAAGTAAGCGGCGTCGGTGTAGCTCATGGTTGGACGCCAATCAGTGAAGCCTACAAGGTCACCTCTTCAGAAAAGAATCAGGTCCACCAACTAGAATGGCAGCCTGCCTTCTTAGCCTATCGCGCCCAGGTCGAAGCTCACTCAGGGCAAACCTTCACCGACGCTAATTTTTTTGATTTAGCTAAAGCCTACCCCTTTGGCATCAACAAACTCGATAGTGAAATGGTGGTTAGAGACCCGCTCATGCTGCAGGGTGAGCACTCTATGGTTTGTGTGGGTGAAGTGCCCGAAGGCAGCTTTGTACGCATCCTCAATGGCACACCTGAATCCTTAATTAAAGCAGCGGGCACTGCAGCCAACCTAGCACTCACGGCCTGGCAAACAACGAGCAAGCAAGAACCCGAATGGGCCTGCTTTATTGACTGCATTTCCCGTGTGCTATTTATGGAAGAGCGGATTGTAGAAGAGTTTAATCAGGTTGCTGGCAACTACCCCTTGGTCGGTGCCTTAACCCTGGGCGAAATTGCCAACACGGGTCAAGACTACCTTGAGTTTTATAATAAAACGGCTGTCCTGGGTTTACTGGGCCAGTCTTAAAAGTTTTTGCTGGTAACAGGTGCCCCTTGAACGCTTCCCAAGAAACCGAGCTTTTATATGAAATCTCCCTGGCCATAGGGAATAGCTTAAAGCTAAATGTGTTGTTGCGTGAGTCCTTGGGTACGCTGATGCGAGTGCTCAACCTCAGTGGTTGCGCCCTCATCAGCTATGAAACAACCCCTGCCGAAGCAACCGATGCAGAGCTTTTGGCCTGGCAAACGACCAAGAGTTTACCGCGTAACTTTTTACGAGCAAGCGACCAGACAACACTGAATCAATTCAACCTCAAGTTACCTGAAACCTCAGACCAGCTGAAGAGCTTCATGGCCCAGCTTCCTGCTACTCTCAAGAAAGACCAGGGCGAAGCCTGCTACCTGTTGGCATTACCTGAGGTGGGTTTGCTGCTACTTGAAAAAAAAGGAGATGGCCTTAATCAAACCTTACTCCTGTCTTTGCAGCAGCTGATGGCGAAACTAGCCAATGCCATTCAAGCCTGCTACTACGAAACCAAGCTACAAGATAAAATTCGCGCTGCCGAAGCGGCCAATATAGCGAAAAGCCAATTCCTGGCGAATATGAGCCATGAGATTAGAACCCCGATGAACGGGGTCATAGGCATGCTGGATTTGGTTTTAGACACTCAGATGGATCGTGAGCAACAAGAGCACCTAAGCCTTGCACGCTTATCGGCCAGCCAGCTGCTAGAAATCATTAACCATCTACTTGACCTATCCAAAATAGAAGCGGGTAAACTGGATCTCCAGCCTGAACCCACTGATCTCTTTGAACTGGTGGGTACTACCGTAAAATCTATGGCAGCCCGAGCTTGGGCAAAAGAATTACAGCTTCATTATGACTTAAGTGAACAACTACCCCGATATGCTCTGGTCGACCCAACACGCTTGCGTCAAATTCTGATCAACCTGCTGGGCAATGCCATCAAGTTTACTGAGTGGGGCAAGGTAACCCTGGAAGTTAGCTACTCAGAAAACACCTCGCCAGCCTGCTTTCGTTTTACCATTTCCGATACCGGCATAGGTATCCCTGAAGATCGCCTGCCGTTTATTTTTAAACCCTTTGAGCAGGTTGATGCTGCCACCAATAGAAAATTTGAAGGCACAGGTTTAGGGCTGGCTATCACCCAGCAGCTGGTAGAAATTCAAGGCGGTAAGCTTGAAGTAACCAGCCAACTCGGCAAAGGCAGTCAATTTAGTCTAGAGCTGCCTTTACCCCTAACCCAGCCCTTGACCGCGACTAACACCTTGGCGACCAGCCTAAAAAACAAGCGCTTTTTACTGGTGGATGACGAGCCCATTAATCGCCGTGTGATTGCTGCTATGCTGAAAAGCCTAGGCATAGCCATTGATATCTGCGCATCCGCACCCGAGGCCATTTTCAGAGTCCGTCAAGCCATTGAAGAAGGCCAACCTTTTGATCTAGTGCTTATGGATGCCTGGATGCCCGGTATGAATGGTTACCAGGCTGCCGAAACACTACTTAAAGAACAGCTATTACACCCCACCAAGCTGCTTATCCTTACATCCTCTGCTTTAGCCGGTGATGCCCAGCGCTGTAAAGAGCTAGGTATCGCCGGGTATTTAACCAAACCCCTCGCCTTAAGTGAGCTTAAACGTGCCTTAAGTGATCAGTTCTGTTTGCAGAACAACCTTAACGCAAACGCTGAAGTAACCAACCGCTATGCCAACTTGAAAGTTCTCTTGGCTGAAGACAACCTGATTAATCAGCGGCTGGCCATCAAGTTACTTGAAAAAAAAGGCATTCGGCCCTCAGTTGCAGGGGATGGTGAAGAAGCACTTAAAAAGCTTCAAGCCAACCGTTTTGATCTGGTATTAATGGACATTATGATGCCGCGCATGGATGGGCTAGAAGCGACACGCCAAATTCGTCAACAAGAAGCAAGCACCCCTAGCAGCAAGCGGCTACCCATCATTGCTATGACAGCCAATGCTATGCAAGGGGACAAAGAGCGTTGCCTGGAAGCAGGTATGGATGGCTATGTCGCCAAACCCGTTAAACCCCAAGAGCTTTTTGATGAAGTTGAACGTGTTGTACAAAAAAATTCTGATAACGACTCGGTTGTCGCCATTGAGGACGAATGTTCATTGGATGACATGATGAATGTTTTATCTGGCCAGGAAGAATTAATGACTATTGCAAAGAATGAAGCAGCCAAAACACCACCCTTTGACTGGGAACATGCCGTTAACCAGCTAGGTGGTGAAGAAGACTTGCTGATCGAAGTGTTAACCATGTTTTTGGATGGCTACCCTGATTATCAGCAACAGCTGCAGCAGGCAGCACAAAACAATAACCTGGCTCAGGTTGCCGAGGTTGCCCACACACTCAAAGGCCTGGTGGGCACCTTTGCCGCCCAGGCTGCTCAGGAAGCGGCTGCAGCCTTAGAGAAAGCAGCCAAAACACAAGCTGACCTCGCGACCCCCCTAGAGCAAATGGAATATGAAATGCAGCGTTTAATACCGGCGCTTCAACAGCAGGTTACGGAGTAGTTTATGGCGATTCAACCGGAAACCAGTAATGAGCGTTACTGCATTGCGCTGCAGCCTATCTTTGATGAAAACTTTCACCATGTTGCTGATGAGCTTTTATATCGCGCTCATGGTGGTGCGGTAAAAGCTGATATTACTGACCCCTTGGTTGCCACAGCCCGAGCTTGCAGCGCTGCTTTTTATGAGATCGGCCTGGATGCACTGGTAGGCTCACGCCAGCTATTTTTAAATGTATCCGAAGACTGGCTGAAAAACCCTGAGCTTTTACCCCTGCCTAAAGAGCAGGTGGTTATTCAACTACCAGAAACTGCTTGCCACCCCGACTCAGTCGTTAAGCTAAACAAAGCCAAAGAACTAGGTTACACCCTGGCAGCAACCGATACCTGGGTTGCCCGCTGTGGCGACAAACTTGCTGATTTAATTGATATCGTTTGTGTCGATATACGCCAAGACTATGACCTAAAATTGCTACAAGCCTTCAAAGCCAAGGGCTGCCAACTATTAGCTGCATTTATTGAGAAGGCTCAAGCGCTGGAACTGGCGCAAAAGAATCAGTTTGACCTTTATCAAGGGTATTTTTATGCCTTACCGCTGGCAATTCAGTCGCAAGGTCAAAGCCCACGAAAAGGCAATCGTGCTGCGGACATGAAGCTATTACAAACGCTTTACTCTGCTGATGCTGATATTAAAACACTAGAAAAACTGATTGTTCAGGATCCCCACCTCTGTGCTCTTTTGTTTAGACAGGTTAACTCTGCCTCAGAGCGCCGCAAAAACACCATTAGCAGTGTAAGCCAAGCCATCATGCTGTTAGGCCTAGACAAAATCAAAGCCCTAACGGCCACCCTGGTTCTGGCCGCGAATGAACCCATAAAACGAATTTTGGTTTTTCAAATGCTAGTGCGTGCCAATATGGCACGACAACTTGCCACCCACTTAAACAAGTTAGATCCTGATACAGCCTTCACCGCTGGTCTTTTTTCACTCATGGATCAACTTGAAGGTATTGAGCTGCACAAAATTTTAGAAGAGTCGCCTATCAATACTGAAATCAAGTCAGCGTTACTTGAAGGCCAGGGTGACTTGGGCAAACTCATTAAAATCATTGAATCTTTTGAAACCGCTAGTCTTGAGAAGCGCTCACTTAAACAGGTTGAAATGCTGAATCATGCCTACTTAACCAGTGTTGCTGCAGCTCAAGAAATGATGGCAATGACTGAAGAATAAAGCAGCCTCCAGTAGAAGCACGCCTGGCCTCCTGGTCAGGCAGCTGCAATCCACTTAGCTGTCAATCCAACCAGCCTCTTAGCAAAGCAATCAAGCCTTCCATGCGATAGGGTTTTGCCAAAAAGTCGTTCATACCTGCATCCAGGCAAGTTTGACGATCATCTGTACTGGCATTCGCTGTTAGCGCAACAATAGGCGCGGTATAGCCTTGCGCTCGTAGCGCTTTTGTTGCGGTATAGCCATCCATGATCGGCATCTGGCA
>SKIX01000017.1 GCA_007116195.1 Marinospirillum sp.
CTGCTTGGTCTTCGAGTTGGACTGCATTGCGTTCGATTTCGATGATGCGACGATTGGTATTGTCGGAAGCGAGAACTTCAAGGCGCACCAGGGTGCCTTTGGGGCCGCGAATGCGGTCAACAACTTCATCCAAGCGCCAACCGATTACATTTTCTATTTCGCCTTCTTTATCTTGTCCGACACCAATGATGCGATCCGTGGGTTTAAGCTCACCTTGGCGATCAGCGGGGCCACCTGGAACCAGGCTAACAACTTGAGTGTATTCATTTTCAATTTGCAGCATGGCACCTATGCCTTCCAGTGAAAGCTTCATCTGGATATTGAAACTGTCGCTGCGCCTAGGTGTTAGATAATTGGTGTGAGGGTCGATGCTGGTTGTAAAAGCGTTCATAAACGCTTGAAAAACATCATCACTGTTGGTTTGACGCAGTCGGTTTAAACGATTGTCATAGCGGCGTACTAGAAGGTCACGAGCTTCTTCGGCTTCCTGATTGCCATCCATTAAGCTAAGGAGTTCATGGGTAAGACGCTGCCGCCAGTAGTGATCAATTTCTTCTTGGCTGCTAAACCATTCAGCTTCACGGCGATCGGCGGTAAAGCGCTCTTCGCTGTCAAAGTCAAAGTTTTCCAGGTCTTCCAGCAACACCAGATTGTTTTCCATGCGCTGTTTATGGCGTTGGGTCACCTCGGCAAAAAGCTCAAAGGCAAATTCCAGCTCGCCTTTAACCAGTGCTGCTTCTAGCTCTTCAACACGGGCTAGGTAGGCAGTAGCTTCATCCGCAGTTAGTAAAGCCTTGCTGGAATCCAGCTGTTGCAGATACCTTTTAAGTGCCTGTTTTTCTAGCTCACGGTCTAAAGTAATATCAGCAAAGTGTTGATAGGTCAGTAGCCGAGTGACTTCACGTGCCACTTGACGCTGGGAGCTGCTAGGCTGCAACTCCGCCAGTGGGGTATATTCACGCGCAGGGCTTTCGGCAGCTGCTTGCAGGCTAAAGCCAAGAACTAAAACAAGCAGGCTGATGAAAAACCAGCGCATTAAGTAAACTTGCATTCGGTTATTACTCCTGTGAGCAGGTTTCAAACTCAAACAATAGAGTCCACTAAACTGAATAAGTTTTATCCAAGGTCACAAGGATACCCCATCGTTTGAGTGAAGACAGCTATGGATTACATAACTTGTGACTAAGGTTTCACGAAATTATTAAAGGTAAAAACATGCAGCAGCTAGAAACGTTTAATCATGGCTTGATGCAATTTTTGCAGGCTAGTCCAACTCCTGCTCATGCTGTTGCAGGGATGCGCGAGCAGCTAGAGGCAGCAGGCTTTCATCTGCTTGTTGAGGGCGAGGGCTGGGATTTGCAACCAGGGCAGGGATATTTTGTTATCCGTGGCGGTCGTTCCCTTATTGCTTGGCGACAAGGGCTAGAGCCGGTGACTGAGGTCGGCTTGCGTATGTTGGGTGCGCATACAGATAGTCCCTGCTTAAAAGTTAAGCCTCAGCCTGAACTGAGTCGTCACGGCTGTGTACAGCTGGGTGTTGAGGTTTATGGTGGTGCACTCTTGCACCCTTGGTTTGACCGCGACCTTTCTTTGGCTGGCCAGGTTCACTATTTGGATGCTCAAGGGCAGCTGCAAGAAGCGCTTTGGGACTATCAACGACCTGTGGCTGTCATCCCTTCTTTGGCGATTCATTTGAATCGTGAGGCCAATAAGGGCGTGGAGGTTAATCCACAAAAGCATTTGCCCGTGGTCTTGGCAGGCATTAAGGCGGAGCAGTCAGCAGAGTGGAGTTTTCGTCAGCAGTTGGCTACATGGCTAGAAGAGGCTGGATATGCCGTGAAGCAGGTTGTTGATTATGATCTGTGTTTTTATGATCAGCAGCCGCCTTCGCTGGTGGGTTTAAACCAGGAATACTTGGCTTCTGCGCGCTTGGACAACCTCTTGTCTTGTTATATCGGCTTGCAAGCCTTGCTGACAACACCAGCCAGCCAGGCAACCCCTGTGCTGGTATGCAATGATCATGAAGAAGTGGGTAGTGCTTCGGCCTTGGGTGCTGAAGGCCCCTTTTTAGAAGGCGTGTTGCGTCGTTTGGTGGTCGATGAAGCTGGCTACCAGCGTATGATTAGTCGTTCGCTGATGATCTCCTGTGACAACGCTCATGCTTTGCACCCTAATTTTGCTGACCGTCACGACGAAAACCACGGGCCAAAGATCAATGCTGGGCCAGTTATTAAGGTGAATGCCAACCAGCGTTATGCCACTAGTAGCGAAACCAGTGCTCTCTTTGATGGTTTTTGTCGTCAAGCGGAAGTGCCCTGTCAGCGTTTTGTTGTGCGCAGCGATATGGGGTGTGGTAGCACTCTCGGCCCGATTACTTCGACTCGCCTAGGCGTGCGTGTGGTTGATGTGGGTGTGCCTCAGTGGTCGATGCACTCGATCAGAGAGATCGCAGGCAGTGAGGATTCTTGGTATTTATTGCAGGCTTTACAGGTTTTTTTGGCAGAAAAACAGCTTTAATGCCATTTGCAGCCCTGTGCTGACTTTTATAAGTTAAGCCAGGGCTTGAGGCTAAGCGGCCCGCTTTAAGCTATTGACTGGCAAGCTAAGTATAAGAAAAAATAAGTATCAATACTGGGCTACAAGGATGGATGAGCGACTGATATTAAAGAGGAAGTGGGGTTAAGAGTTGGCTCCCGAAGCAGGACTCGAACCTGCGACCAATTGATTAACAGTCAACTGCTCTACCAACTGAGCTATTCGGGAACACGCGACTAGCTTACACTAGTTTCTCTTAAACTTAAAGTGGCTCCCGAAGCAGGACTCGAACCTGCGACCAATTGATTAACAGTCAACTGCTCTACCGACTGAGCTATTCGGGAACTTTAAGTGGTGGCTATGCCCTGATTCGAACAGGGGACCCCATCATTATGAGTGATGTGCTCTAACCAGCTGAGCTACATAGCCAACGGGTGCGCATTATACGGCCCTATTCTTTTTTGGCAACCCCTTGAGCAAAAAAAAGCTAAGTTTTTTCTTGGTGCCACTTGCTGCACCTGCTCACCCATGCCAAAGTTGGAGTCAGTTAACTGGGGTTAGTCTTCAAGAGGATGAGTGAATGGCCAATTTAGATGCATCGTTAAGAGAGCAGGTTCGAGTGCTTGGAGAAGCCTTGGGCCATACCATGAGTGCTGCTCTAGGCGAAGGTTTTTTGCAAAGGGTAGAGGAAATACGAGCTCTGTCTAAGCAGGTTCACCAAGGGCAGGTGGCACCCCAAGCTTTGAGTGCTGCTTTAGATCAGTTAGGTGATAATGAACTTTTACCAGTAGCCCGAGCTTTTACCCAGTTTTTGAACCTGGCTAATGCAGCAGAGCAGCACTACCGGGCACGCGAACGAGTTGTAGAAGATTATCGCCATGGTCAGCAGCCAGGATTTAGTCGCTTGGTGGACGAGTTGCAGCAAGCCGGGCTAACCCCTGAAACCATTGTTCAGGCGTTGAGTCGGCAGCAAGTGGAGCTAGTCTTTACGGCTCACCCAACCGAAGTCAGTCGCCGCACCCTGATTCAAAAGTACGATGCACTTGATGCCTGTTTAACAGACTACGAAACCTGTAGCAGTGAAAAAAAGCGCGCCCAGGTATTACAGCGTTTGGAAGAGTTGATTGCGCAAGCCTGGCATACTGATGAAATACGAAGTCAGCGCCCCTCTCCTATAGACGAAGCCAAGTGGGGCTTTGCTGTGATTGAAAACTCGCTCTGGCAAGCGGTGCCTGCTTATTATCGTGCTCTGGATGAGCAGCTGCTCAAACTAGCAGGCAAAACCTTGCCTCTGGATGCAGCGCCTATACGTTTTGCTTCCTGGATGGGGGGTGACCGAGATGGCAACCCTAGAGTAACGGCTCGTATCACTCAAGAAGTTCTCTGGCTGGCACGTTGGATGGCAGCTGATCTCTATCATAGGGATATCGACCAGTTGCGCTCTGAGCTTTCGATGCAACAGGCTAGTGATGAGTTGCTTGAGCGGGTTGGGCCTGTGAAAGAGCCCTATCGGGTTCTGTTAGGACAGGTGCGAGAAAGGCTAAGAGCTACTTTGGATTGGCTGAAAGCTCATTTGGATGGACGCCCCTATCAAGATGAGCGAGTTTTGTTCGATGCGGATGGTTTGCGAGAGCCGTTGCAGCTGTGTTTCGACTCCTTGTGTCAGCAGGGTATGCAGGTTATCGCTAATGGCTTGCTAAAAGATGTTTTGCGGCGCTTGTCTGCTTTTGGTATGAACTTGGTGCGTTTGGATGTGCGCCAAGAGGCACCTAGGCATACCCAGGCGCTGGATGAAGCGACTCAATTTCTAGGTCTAGGCAGTTATGCGCAGTGGTCAGAAGCTGAGCGTATCGAATTTTTGCTCAGGGAGCTGGATAACCCTCGCCCCCTGCTGCCTGAGTCCTGGCCTTGCAGTGTTGAAACGCGTGAAGTGCTGGATACCTGTCGTGTTCTGGCTGGAGAAAAAAGTGATGCTCTGGGGGCCTACGTAATCTCTATGGCGGCGCAGCCTTCCGATGTCCTGGCTGTCGCCCTCTTGCTCAAAACCTCAGGTGTAGAGCATTCTTTAAGAATCGTTCCCCTGTTTGAAACTCTGGCTGATCTGGATCGTGCGCCTCAGGTTATTGATGGCTTGTTATCACTAGAGAGATACCGCCGCTACACTCAGGGTCGGCAAGAAGTAATGATCGGCTATTCAGACTCGGCTAAGGATGCCGGTCAACTGGCGGCTTCCTGGGCGCAGTACCGCGCTCAAGAAGCCGTTACCCGAGTTTGTGCTGAGCATCAGGTGCACTTAACCCTGTTTCACGGTCGTGGAGGTACTGTTGGCCGTGGCGGAGGCCCTACTCATGCCGCCATCCTGGCGCAGCCACCTGGGTCGGTTCAGGGGCGCTTAAGGGTAAC
>SKIX01000205.1 GCA_007116195.1 Marinospirillum sp.
ACCAGGTCCAGTACCGTGCTGTCCTCATTAAAAGCCAGTAGCATAGCTGCCAAAGCAATTATAATAACCGCGATACGACCGATACGAACCAGCTCTTGCTGGGTTGCATCCTTGCGGAAGATCGACTTGTAAAAGTCTTCCGTCAACGCGGAAGAGGACACCAGCAGCTGCGAATCTGCAGTGGACATCACGGCGGCAAGAATCGCTGCCAGCAAAATACCCGCAATCACAGGATGGAAAAGGGCATTGACCATGACCATAAACACGGTTTCACCATCGCCCAGGCCATCGCCTAGATATACGCTGCCCACCAAACCGATCAACATGGCACAAAAGAGCGTTAGTGCCGTCCAGGAAACCGCAATACGCCGAGCTGCAGGAATCTGATCAGCTGATTTGATTGCAGCAAAACGAGCCAGAATATGCGGCTGGCCGAAGTAACCCAAACCCCAAGCAACCGAGCTAAGAATACCTATCGCCGTTAGCGCTGTTCCTGTTTGATCACTGAACCAGGTCAGCAGATTAGGGTTAAGCTCACTAATACTGGAAAAGGTAGCATTGACACCACCTAGCTCACCCATAGCCCATAGAGGCACGATCGCCAAAGCTGCGGCCATCATCAAGCCTTGCAGCAAGTCAGTCCAGGAAACCGCAAGAAAACCGCCAAACATGGTATAGGAAACCACCGCAAGCGTACCTAAGAGCACCGCAATCTGATAATCCACCCCGAACACGGTTTCAAACAGCTTGCCACCAGCCACCAAGCCAGATGAAGTGTAAAAAAGAAAGAACAGCAAAATAAACAGTGCCGAAACCACTCTTAGCATATTGGTTTTATCACGAAAGCGCTGCTCCAAAAACTCTGGCAGGGTTAGGGAGTCACTGGCTTTAAAGCTATAGAGCCTCAGCCTTGGTGCCATAAACAACCAGTTCAACCAGGTGCCGAGTAGCAAGCCAAAGGCAATCCAGCTAGCACTTAAACCCGCGACAAAAGCAGCCCCAGGTAACCCTAGTAATAACCAGCCAGACATATCCGATGCGCCAGCGGAAAGTGCCGAACTCCAGGGCCCAAGACCCCGGCCACCCAGGATGTAATCGGAAAGATTTTGTGTTCGTTGGTAGGCGACCCAGCCGATTCCCATAATCACCGCAATATAAGCGATGAAGGTCCAGCCGACCGCTGCATTACTTTCAATCATAAGCTCACCTTTCTTGTTGTTGACTGCTCATTTTCAGAAAAACGCTGTTTAATCTGAATCAATCGATACTTACAAATCCTCATCAGACTGCGCCAAGAGGCTGGCATTACCACCAATAGCTGCGGTATTAATCGTACGCGTGCGCTCCGTAGCAAAGCGCAGCAGATAATGAGGCCCACCCGCTTTAGGCCCAGTACCCGACAGCCCCATGCCACCAAAGGGCTGGACACCGACCACCGCACCGATCATGTTGCGATTGACATAAACATTGCCGACCCTGACCCGGCTAGCAATATACTTGGCAAAGCTTTCATTGCGGCTTTGAATACCAAAGGTTAAACCATAGCCACTCTGATTAATGCTAGCGATTACCTGGTCCAGCTCAGTAGCAGAGTAGCGGATCACATGCAAAATCGGGCCAAACTGTTCTTTTTCTAATTCATCTAAACGATCCAGCTGAATAACCACCGGCCCAACAAACTGACCCTGGGTTTGCAGTTGTGCAGGTACGGGCGTTTCAGCCACAACTCGACCCTGGGCGCGAAAGCGCTCAACATGCGCCTCTAAACCAGTACGAGCTGCAGCATCAATGACTGGGCCAACATCAGTAGCCGGGTCACGAGGGTCACCGAGCTGCAACTCCTGCATCGCACCTGCAAGAATTTCCAGCACCTTGTCGGCAATGTCTTCCTGCAAAAAAAGCACTCGCAGCGCAGAGCACCTTTGTCCAGCGCTCGTAAAAGAAGATTCCACGATATCAGCGACCACCTGCTCAGGCAGGGCCGTAGAATCAACGATCATGGCATTCTGGCCGCCCGTTTCAGCAACCAAAGCCGCCAAGGGCGCATTATCTCGAGCCGCCAGGCTGCGATTAATCACCTGCGCAGTTTCTGTTGAGCCAGTAAAAGCTACCCCTGTTACCCTTGGATCACTCGTTAGCAGTGGCCCTATGTCCTTACCTAAACCGGGTAACAACTGGATGACATCACGAGGCATACCTGCCTCATACATCAACTCCATACACCGACAAGCCACTAAAGAAGTCTGTTCAGCAGGCTTGGCCAATACACTATTACCCGCTACAGCGGCAGCTAAAATCTGACCCAGAAAGATAGCGACAGGGAAGTTCCAGGGGCTGATCGCAACAAACACACCTTTGCCCGTGAGGTAAAGCTCATTAGACTCACCCGTTGGGCCAGGTAAGACGGTGGTTTCTCCAAACAGTTGCTCAGCCTGGTTAGCGTAATAACGGCAGAAATCCACCGCTTCTCGAATTTCAGCCACACCATCAGCCAGCTGCTTGCCTGCCTCGCGTGCACACAAAGCCATCAGTTCAGGTAGATGCTCTTCCAGGCGGTCGCCTATTTTGCGTAGCAGCTCAGCACGCTCTTTTACTGGAACAGCCACCCAGTCAGGAAAAGCCTGGTGGGCAGCATCCAGGGCTGCTTTGACCTGCTCAGCACTCGTCCACTGAACTTCACCAACCTGCTGGCGCTGATCAAAAGGGCTCATCACCGGCTGCTTAAGTTCTGGTTTACTGGCAATCGAAGCCGCTAAAAAAGGTTGCCCTTGCCACTGGTGCTGATCCCAGGCATGAATAGAATTCAGTAGAGGCTGTAGTTGGCTGTTAATCATTAAATTGACTCCTTTAGAATTCTTGCGTTGTTCGCCATAAATTGCCAACGGCAAAGGAATTTTGGGATTGTGATAAGACTTTTTATTGGCTAGAGCCTGTAGCGGATGACGGCAGAGACCTTCCACAGGCACTCGCTCATCAACCAGCTGATGTACAAAAGAGGAGTTGGCACCATTCTCCAATAAACGGCGCACCAAATAGGGCAGCAAATCCTTGTGCGCACCTACAGGGGCATAAATACGGCAATAGGTACCCTGGGGTGCTTTTTTAAGTGCCTGGTTATAAAGAGCTTCGCCCATTCCATGCAGGCGTTGAAACTCTATCGGACGCTCACCGGCCATATCCAGTAAGCAGGTTAGGGTGTGGGCATTATGAGTCGCAAATTGTGGGAAGATGCATCCCTGGGTCGCTTCAGATAATAAAAAGCGAGCACAGGCCAAATAAGCAATATCGGTGTTGGCTTTACGAGTAAAAACTGGATAGCCGCCCAAGCCCTCGACCTGCGCCAACTTGATCTCGGTATCCCAGTAAGCGCCTTTTACCAAGCGTACAGGAATCTCATCTCCCTGCTCTTTAGCGAGGCGCGTGAGCCAGTGAAGCACAGGTAAAGCACGCTTGGAGTAGGCCTGCACCACCAAGCCTAGCTGACCCCAGCCCTTGCCTTCTTGGCGATACACCTGCTCAAAAATTTCCAGCGAGAGCTCTAAACGATCGGCTTCTTCGGCATCCAGAGTCAAGGCGACTTCTAGCTCGCGGGCACGTTTAACCAAGCGGCTTAAACGCTCAGTTAATTCGTTAAGAATACGCTCACGTTTACCCCGCTCATAACGTGGATGCAGCGCTGAGAGCTTGATAGAAACGGAGGGAGGTGGCGCACCGGCTGTCATTTTTTCATCAGCCTGACCAACACGCTCAATAGCATCCAAATAGGCATCAAAATAACGACGAGCATCTTTTTCTGTGCGCGCAGCTTCACCCAGCATGTCAAAGGAATAGGTGTAACCTTTTTTGAACAAGGGTTTGCCGTTTTTTAATGCCTCTGGCAGGGTGCGTCCCAGCACAAATTGATGCCCCATAAGCTTCATCGATTGCGCCATAACCTGACGCACCAGAGGCTCACCTAAGCGAGTGACCAAGCGATTGAGCACCGGCACTGGTTGATTATCACGCGGGTCTACTCCAACCACCCGCCCCGTTAACATCAACCCCCAGGTAGAGGCATTCACCAAAAGAGACTCACTTTGACCAAGGTGACGCTTCCAATCGGCAACTGACAGCTTGTCGCGGATCAAGTCTTCGGCAGTGCGTGAGTCAGGCACCCTTAGCAAGGCTTCCGCCAAGCACATTAGCAACACCCCTTCCTGGGTATCCAGGCTGTATTGCTGCAGCAGGCGATCGATACTGTCTATCGCATCCCCTTGACAACGAACTTCACGAACCAGGTCGGCTGTCGCCTGAGCCAAGCGCTGAAAATCTTCTGGCTGATGGTCAAGCAGTTCCACTAGCTCACGCATCAAGCTGTCTTCATCCACCATATAATGTTGACTAAGAGTCTCTAGCAGCTCAGGTAGCGTCTGTTGCTCTAGTAGTGGGTTGAGTAACTGCGCGGCGGTTAAGTGTTGCTGAGTATTTTGGTCGTGCAGGGGGTGAGGTAAGGTCATGGGTCGCTCCCGGTTTATTTTTAGCCGTGGAGCAAAGTTTGGTTGCCTTCTGAAGATATGTCTTGATTGAAACTTAGCAGCTTTTGATCCAAACTCAGAAAACCATCGCTTTTAGGTCTTGATCATGCAATCACGTATCCGTAGTTTTCCACTGCCGACCCAATGCTTGCACCATGACCACCCCTACCACCAACTGGTCATCGCCCTATCAGGCAGTGCTGAATTTGAAATTGCAGGTTATGGCGGGCGTGTCGATGCCATGCATGGCTGCCTGGTACCCTCTGGCGAGGTACACTTTTATGAGGGCTTAGGTAAAAACCGGCATGTGGTTATGGATTTTCCTCTGTATGGTGAGGGCCAAGAGCTGGAGCGCTTGTTTGATCACCCACGCTACTTTACCGCAGACCCCAGTTTAAGAATGCTGCT
>SKIX01000007.1 GCA_007116195.1 Marinospirillum sp.
CCCGTGATGGGCGAGTGACAGCAGGGGTCGCGATTCTGGGCATTCTGCTGTTGGTGATCGGTTATATCGGCATCTTTTTCGGCAAGCTGATTAAAGCGGCGGTCAGTCGTCAACGCGAATTTCTCGCCGATGCCTCGGCGGTTCAGTTCACCCGCAACCCTCAAGGCATTGCCAGTGCCCTGGATAAAATCCGTCGCTACAGCCAGCATTCACAATTAGAAACAGGGCACTCAGAAGAATTCAGCCACCTGTTTTTCAGCAATGCCCTGAAAAGCTCTTTTGCGGGGCTACTGGCGACTCACCCGCCTCTGGATGAACGCATCCAGCGACTCAATGCGGGCCCCCTGCCGGAAACAACGGCCGCTGAACCCGCTGCTGCCGAGCCTGTTGAAGAGAAAACGGCTTCAACCCAGGAGCGCTTAGGGCAGTCCATGACGATGCTTGCAGCTGCTCAAGCCTCCATTGAAGCCATGGGTCAGCCTCAAGCCTGTCACCTGGAACACGCAAGGCGCACGCTGAAGCAACTGGATGACCGCCTGCTGGAGGCTGTGCATGAACCCTGGACCGCCCGCGCGGTGATCTATGGGCTGCTGTTGAGTCGCGACCCAGAGGTGCGCCAGCAACAACTGGATGCCCTGAACTCGAGCGCCGCACCCGAAACCCTGCATGCGCTGCTGGAACTCAAACCCCTGCTGCTGAAAATCACCGAAGAACAACGCCTACCGCTGGCAGAGCTGAGCCTGCCCGCACTGAAATACCTGACCCCGGAACAGAAAGAGCGCTTTTATCGCTGCATCAGCCTGTTGATTCGTGCCGATCAGCGCCTCAGCCTGTTTGAGTGGAGCCTGTCGCGCCTGCTCAAGCACAGCCTGGAGGATCGCCCGCAACGCCGCGACCGTAAGCTGGCTCAGGTTAAAACTGAGATGAGCGAACTACTATCCTTAATGATCTGGGTCGCCCAGCCGGATGCAGCCACAGCCAAAACCTGCTTTGAGGCTGCCCAGCAGACCTTGGAGCTGGACGACCTTCAGCTGCTGCCACGCGATCAACTGCAATTCAAACGCCTCGACGGGCTGCTGCACACCCTCAACCGTCTGCGCCCATTGGATAAGCCAAAATTACTTAAAGCCATCGCTCAGGCCCTGGCGGTAGCTGGTCAAATCAGCCTGCCTCAGGCTGAACTCTTTCGTGTTCTGGGCGTGACTCTAGACTGCCCACTTCCCCCGCTTTTAGTTGAAGGTGCTCATGGGTGTACTGATTTTTAAACTGAATAATGTGCCAGACGATGAAGCCGAGGAAGTCCGTACTCTGCTTCAAGAGGCTGAAATCGAATTTTACGAAACCAACGCCGGACGCTGGCGACTCGGAGTTGACGCCCTCTGGCTACGTCATAGCGAAGATGAGCAAAGGGCCAGAAGGCTACTGGCTGACTACCAGCAGGAACGCACCCGAAAAGCGCGTGAAGAACAACAGCAACTGGAAGAACAGGGGCTAGCCGACCACTTTATGAACCGGGTACAAACCCAACCAGGGCGGGTCTTCTTGACCCTGATCGGCATCCTGGCGGTGTTATTTATTTTCTTTCTGCCGCTATTTGTTCTGCTTTCACCTTAGAACTACAAACAGGAATAATTAACACTTGCATTCATTGCCACCTCAAGATAATCTTATTAATAATGATTAACGTTAAGAGGTGTAAAGCCATGTATGTCTGCATCTGCAAGGGAATCACTGATAGCCAGATCCGCTCTGCTGTTCATCAGGGCGCTCAAAGTGTGCGCGACCTCTATCGAGATCAGGCGCTTGGCAGCCAATGCGGCAAATGTGTGTGCACTGCACGTTCTGTGCTGGAGTGTGAAAAGCAGTCTTTATCTAACTGTGAAATAGTAGCCGCTTAACTCTCTTCTTCTTGATTCAATAAAAAAAGCCCTGAGATTCCAGGGCTTTTTTGTGGGGTCTAAATCAACCCCAGTAGGTCATTAAAGGAGCCAAAATACTCATAGCCAAACCCAGAGCGACTAACTGCAACCAAAAAGCATTTTTCAATATTTTCATCGTCTTACCCTCATGCCAAGGTGGCAAAAATTTGTCGAATCAGTAAATTTTCTGGCAGCTGAGTTAACTTATGCTCTTGCAACTGCACTATCAGCTCGCCCTGATCATCAAAGATTTCAAGTGACGTCACCCAACCCTCTCCCTGGGGTTTTCGAACCACCCAGGCTTCCTCAAGGCATTGAGGATCCAGGTGCATACAGCCTTCAGCATAAGCCAGACACATTTGCTTAAGGTGCAAACGGGGCGCTTGTAACTCTCCAACAACCTCTTGCAAACAACCCGAAGCAAAAAACCTCATTTCCAAACAAGGCTTATTAGGCGCTGAGGGTAAAGCCTGCACCTGCTTTAGCAGCTGCTCTAAAGCATCCAAACTAACTTCACGCGCAAACTTTTTATCTAAACGCTGAAGACTGCCAAGATAGCTTGCCTGATGACGCTTCAAGAGCCGATGAACCTGGTTAGGTGAGGCCATTAAGCGCCATTCCTGAGTGAAACTTGTCATATCCTTCGGGCAGGTTAAACCACAAGACGGCTGAGTTACGTCAAACAAGGGCTTCGATGCTATAGGGGTAGGAGCAAAACGCTGCAGCAAACGCGACCAACCTACCGCAGAAGTCTCAGAGGTTGCTTGCAGCTTGAGGAAGCGCTCACCCGCCTGATCAAAAAACTGGAGGCTCTTTTGCGTCTCCTTGCCTTCAGGGTAGTCCGTCACAGCACAACCCCAGTACCAACTTTCCATATTCATTTGCAGGCGAAGGCTTCCAGAACGAAACTCTAGACCCAGGTAGCCTGGGCAGTCTAAGCACAAGTCTGGCGGCGCAAAATGCCCTTTATAACTGGCCCAACCGGAGCGATTAAAACTACGAATTTCGACTTCACCTAAACCAGCCAGCTGATAAAGCAATGAAAACAAGTCTGTAAGTGGCCGCACCTCTTCATGACCAAGACGTGAAGCCTGCAGCTCGCCTTCACTGGAATTCAACAACTGACTCCACCCCTTCAAGCCTAGATTTGGCTGTGCCTGACGCACGCCAACAAAAGCCTGGTAAAGGCGATGGGTGGCCGTAGCGAGCGGTGAAAGTTGATAAGACGGGATTTGTACCAAAGCATTCATAGCGGACTCCTTGTGTAGACAAAATAAGGAAACCGGGTGCCTAAAGGGTACAAACAGGCTGGCTGAAATGGCTGGCTAGCAGGACACCTCGATTAACTGAGAATCATTATCGTCTATTGATAGGGTGGAGTCAAACAATAATCACTCTCATAAAAAATCATGAATAAAAAAGGGGAACCCGAAAAGGGGTTCCCCAAGCTCACAGAAAGTGAGTACGCTTTTGCTCTTGCCTTGCTTCAACTCATACTTAGAACTGGTAACGCACCCCCAGTTCAAAGTTACGCTCTGGGCCCACATAAATACCTTGACGCAGACCTGCTATGTAATGCTCGTCCGTCAGGTTTTTCACGGCACCAAAGACTTTCAAGTCCTGGGTTACATCCATGCTAGCAGTCAAATCAAGGGTAAAGTAACTAGGGATTTTGCCGCCCCAGACACCCGTTGATTCACTAGTCAGCTCTTTGACATTCTGACCATTGCCATAAACCTCATCGGTGAAGTTAAACAGCAGTGCCGTTTGCCAAACTTCGGTGCTGTAACCCAAAGCCAAGTTAGCTGTCCATTCGGGGGAGTAAGCCAGACGGTTCCCTTTCTGCTCTCCACCGGCACGGTCTTCACCATATTCAGCAGTAGGAATCCAGGTCACATTGGCATCCGCACGCAAGCCATAACCCATTTCATACCCCACAGCGGCTTCAACCCCACGAATCAGAGCGCTGCCCTCATTCGGGTTTCTAATACCTGAAATACCAGGATCAACTTGATTGGAGAAATCCATTTGGAAGGCTGTGACTTCATAGCTCAAGATGTTATCGCCACCACGTACACCCAGCTCAATATTCCAAGACTTTTCAGCCTCTGTCGGCTTGTCATCCGTACCCACCACACTACCAACCAAGGGTGGAGCAAAGGCTTGATACACACTACCAAAGACTTGCGCCGAATCGGTTAACCAGTAGGTCGCTCCAATGCCAGGCAGAACTTCGGTATTTGAATAGGTATCGGTTGCATCCGTGGCAGCCTGAAGGTTCTTGCGTTTTTGCTCATAGGTTTCAACTCGCAGTGCCGCAGTCACTGACAGACGGTCATCAATATCAAAACGGTTCTGGGCAAAAACAGCCAAGCTATCGGCAGAGTCTTCCCTGTTGCGTCTTAATGTTTGATTAGGATCACGATCGGTGGCACGATCAGCACGCACGGTCTGATCCAGCATTTCTTCCTGCATCAACCTGAGACCCAACTCCGTCTGATTGTTCATACCCAGCAAAGAATGGTTCCAGTTCAGGCGTGAGTCCAAACCAATACGCTCGAAAGAACGATTATTACCCTGGACTTCATCACGATAATTCCACTCGGTATAACCTCGGCTACCAATATGTATCGGATTATCATTATCTAGCTGATAACGCCAGTATTCACGGTAACTTTCGTTCCAATAAGCTAAGGTCGTTAACTGCATGTCAGGATTAATATCCCATTCATGAGTCACATCAAAACCTACACGCCCGCTGAGATACCAGTCATCGGGTGCAGCATTAAAGGTTGCGCCTGCCTCATAAGCATCCGGGAAGATGCCACGGTAGGAAATATTGGCTTCACTGTCATAGTGAAGGAATTTCACCCCCACTCTTTGATTGGCATTCAGTTCGGTTCCGGCCTTGACCATTAGA
>SKIX01000203.1 GCA_007116195.1 Marinospirillum sp.
TGCTCAGAACAAATTTAAGACCGGACTGGACATTGCACGTTACACCGCTGGCATCATGCGTCGTGACATGGCTGAGTTCGATAAGGATAAAACCAAGTACACCCAGTCTTTAGGCTGCTGGCATGGTTTTGTAGGCCAACAGAAGCTGATTTCTATCAAGAAACACTTTGGCAGCACTGAGCGCAAGTATCTTTACCTGTCTGGCTGGATGGTTGCTGCTCTGCGTTCTGACTTCGGTCCTCTGCCTGACCAGTCCATGCACGAAAAAACAGTCGTTGCTGACCTGGTAGAAGAGCTTTACACCTTCCTGCGTCAGGCTGATGCCCGCGAGCTGGGTGACCTCTTCCGCCAGCTGGATAAAGCCCGTGAAGCCGGTGACACTGCTAAAGAAGCTGAGATCCAGAGCAAAATCGATAACCACGAAACTCACGTAGTACCTATTATTGCCGACATTGACGCTGGCTTTGGTAACGCAGAAGCCACTTACTTGCTGGCTAAGAAAATGATCGAAGCGGGTGCCTGTGCCCTGCAGATCGAAAACCAGGTTGCTGACGAGAAGCAGTGTGGCCACCAGGACGGTAAAGTGACCGTACCTCACGCTGACTTCCACGCCAAGATCCGTGCTCTGCGTTATGCATTCCTGGAGCTGGGTGTTGATGACGGTGTTATCGTTGCCCGTACTGACTCTGAAGGCGCTGGCCTGACTAAAGAAATCGCTGTTGTTCGTGAGCCAGGCGACCAGGGTGATATCTACAACTCCTACCTGGATGTTGAAGAAGTTGCACCTGAAGACACTGCAGAAGGCGACGTACTGATCAGTCGTAACGGCAAACTGGTTCGTCCCAAGCGTTTGGCTTCTGGTCTTTACCAGTTCCGTCAGGGAACCGGCCATGAGCGCTGTGTATTCGACTGTGTCGAAGCCATTAACGCTGGTGCTGACCTGCTATGGATCGAGACGGCTGTGCCCACCGTTCATGAAATCCGCGACATGATGAACGAAGTGCGTAAAGTACACCCTGATGCTAAGTTGGTGTACAACAACTCACCTTCTTTCAACTGGACGCTGAACTTCCGCCAGCAAGTTTTTGATGCTTGGGAAAAAGAAGGTAAAGACGTTTCTGCTTACGACCGCGCTGATCTGATGAACGCCAAGTACGATGGCACGGAAATTTCTGAAGAAGCCGATCGTTGGGTGCGTAACTTCCAGGCTGATTGTTCACGTGAAGCGAATGTATTCCACCACCTGATCACTCTGCCAACTTACCACACCACCGCTCTGTCCGTTGACAATCTGGCGAAAGAGTACTTTGGTGAAGCCGGTATGCTGGGTTACGTTGAAGGTGTTCAACGTAAAGAAATCCGTCAAGGTATTGCCTGTGTTAAACACCAAAACATGGCTGGTTCTGATATCGGTGACGATCACAAAGAGTACTATGCAGGTGAAGCGGCACTGAAAGCGGGTGGTGCGAAAAACACCTCTAACCAGTTTAACTAAGCGAGCAAAGGAAACGCTCTAAATAAAACAGCCTTAGGGCTTGATTAGAGCCTCTCCTGAACAAAGGCGACTCTTGTAAAAAAGGGTCGCCTTTTTACGTTATAATGGCTTAAAGCAGCATTTCCTGGCTTTTTTACTGTAAAAATCTAAGCGGATTTAACATGACAGCACTACCGGATTTTTTAAATGACGCTCAAGACCTACTAAGCGAACAGGGTTTTGCTAGCAGCAACCTTTGGTATCATGGTACTTCTTCGGCCCTAGTTACTTCGATTCAGCAGCAGGGCTTAAAGGGTTCGGGCGATCAAGCCATGTTAGAAGCAACGAAAAAAACTCTCAGCACCCTTGGCGACCATTACACAGAGACCCAGCAGCCGGTTTTTTTAACGCCTAGCAAGCAGCTCGCCTACTATTGGGCACAGCAAACCGTGAGCCAGCGCAAACGACGCTTTCAAGGCGAAGAAAAGCCGGTGGTATTCGAAATTAAGCTACCCGAAGAGCAAAACCAGCAGGTGAAACCCGATGTGGGTGCAGCGAGCCTTTTGCTACTTAAAGAGGGTGAAGACTACCTAGCCTTTCTCGCTAGCCTGTATCAGCAGCAAGGCTTAGAGATGCCAAGCATAGATTTAATGAAAGCAGACCGCCAGGACTACTTAAAACTTCTTGGTATGGCTTATAGTGACCAGGATCTGGCAGTTGACTGGATTAGGCTATTAGAAGCTCTTTAGAAACTGGCCAAAAAAATCCCGGCTATGCCGCCGGGATTGAAGCGCTTAGTTCAGATTGACAGAAATCGACTAATCCCTTTCTTCAATAACCCAGCTTTCAACTTCATCAGAACCATGCTGGGCTTTCCATTCCTTAAGCTGCTTTTGATTACCACCGCGGGTTTCAAGTCGCTCTTGAGTATGCGGATTGAGATAAACCTTAAGTTTACGGGTGCGACGGTTACCACGCCCAGGCTTGGCAGAACCTGAATCACTGGTATTCAAGCCAAAGATTTCAGCAAGATCACGTACACTACGGTCATGCTTTTCTAAAAGGCTTTCTACTTCTTGTTTAAAGGTCAGTTCTTTTTTAAGCTGAGTGTTTTCTTCCATCTTGCGCAATTCTTCCTGAAGCTTGCGCATCAACTCTTCTTTTTCACGATAAGACGCTAAAATGGACATGCATAACTCCTAATTATTTCAACAGGCTTAATTATTTTTATACAAAAACTTATTTTTAGCAAGTATATTCTATTACACAGATTAAATAGTCTAGTCTTTTTCAGGGAGAAAATCACTTTAACTCCCTTAAAGCCCTCTTCATGGTTAGTTTAAAAACTTAAGGATTAAAAGCAACAAATGAATAAAGGTCTCAACTCTAGCCTACTGATAGGTTTAACCGGTGGTATTGGTAGCGGCAAAACAGCTGCTAGTGATTTATTTGCTAAAAAAGGCGTAGTGGTTGTTGATGCAGATGTTATTGCACGTCAAGCTTTAGCGAAGGACTCGCCTCTCGTTGACAAAGTCTTGGCTTACTTTGGTGCAGAAGTCATAAGCAAGGATGGCAGTTTAGATAGAGCGGCACTGCGTTTAAGGGTATTTAATAACCTAGCTGACAAAAACTGGCTTGAAAATCTGGTTCACCCCTGGGTTAGAGAAAGAGTTTTAAATCAGCTGGCAAGTGCAACGGGCTACTATCAGATTTTGTCTTCACCCTTACTACTAGAAACAGGTCAAGATAGCTGGGTCGACCGGATCCTTGTTATTGATGTGCCCGTAGAAGTACAAATAGAGCGTACCTGTAACCGAGATAAGAATAATCGAGAGCTGGTTGAAAAAATTATCAGCCAGCAGCTAAGCCGTGAGCAGCGTTTGGCTAAAGCTGATGATAAAATTGACAATAGCCAAGGGTTGGCTGAGTTAGAAAAACAGGTAAACTCCCTGCATCAGTTTTACCTGCAACTAGCTCGAGGATCATGATGAGTAAACCACCAACCCGAATCTTCCCCTGCCCGACTTGCAACCAAGCCAGCGTCCTGACCTCAGCCAACCCTTGGCGACCTTTTTGCAGTGAGCGTTGCAAACTCATCGACTTAGGCAGTTGGGCTGCTGAAGAGCATAAGATTGCAGGGGAACCGGCACTGGATGAATTTGATTTAGATGAGCAGTTTCTCACCAGAAATGACTAATACCTGCAACCCCTTGCCCACCCAGAGCAAAGACACGAGAGCGGTCTTCAGGCTGGAGGCCGCCCAAAGCATAAACAGGCAAAGCGGCTTCATATTCAACAAGCTCTTTGAAACCTTGCCAGTTTAAAGTTGCTGCTCCAGGGTGGGTAGGGGTTGGCTGAACTGGCGATAGGGTTACAAAATCAACGCCCTTCGTTTGAGCCAGCTTCAGCTCCTTAGCAGTGTGGCAGGATGCAGCAACCCATAAATCTTTAGCTAAGGGCCGTTGTTTAACTTCAGCTAAGCGCCGTGCATTTAAGTGCACACCAGCCGCTTTTATCTGCTTTAACAGCTCAGGGTCGGCATTCAGTATTAGCTCGGCTCCAGCTTGATCACAGACTTCCTGAAAGCGCTGAGCCAGGCAACGGTAACTTTCAGCATCTAGGTCAGGAGCACGTAGTTGAATGAGTTTATAACCCCTGTTTAAGCAGGCTGTTAAGCGCTTAATGGATTTCTGCTGGTCTTTGCAGCCATCAGTGATCACATAGCTGTCTGGCAGACGGATCGCTTTAATTATGGCTTCATTAGCCGCTGGAAAGTTATAGCTAGGCAAACGGGCAACATCCACCCAACGCACTGGCTGACCCTCTTTGCCCCAGGCCTCACCCGAAAAAGCAGTCACCTTCCAAACATCCAGTAAAACTTTCATTTCTGGGTAACGATGCTGAACACGGATCAAAGGCCTAGCCTTCATTACATCAATGCCTAGCTCCTCATGCAGCTCACGCTTCAGTGCTTGTAGCCCTGTCTCAAAAGGCGCTAGCTTGCCTCCAGGAAACTCCCATAGCCCCCCCTGGTCGACCTGATCTGGGCGTTTGGCGATAAGCACCTGCCCTTGTTCATTTTCTATTGCTGCCGCTGCAACTAACAAAGGGGATTTCATGTCCTGTAATCCGCATTGATGGTCACGTAATCATGTGAAAAGTCACAAGTCCAAACTTCTTCACAGACCTGGCCGCGGCCTAGCAAAATGCGCAGAGTTATTTCTGCTTGTTGCATTACTGCCGTGCCAGCTTCTTCTGTATAACTGGCTGCTCGGCCTCCTTGTTCAACCAGAAGCACATCACCCAGATAAACCCTAACCCCTTCAACCTGGAGCTGCTCTAA
>SKIX01000162.1 GCA_007116195.1 Marinospirillum sp.
CAGCATCAAATAGGCCTCCAGCCAATGCACTTAGTGGCAAACCAGTAGATGTGACTAAGTTATTACCAAAAATATCTTGCAAATCACCTACAGCCGCAATTTCAGCCGCAGCTACAGCAGTACCTGGCGTGGCGACCTTAATACCACTGTTGTTCGCTACATCATGCGGATTAACCCCATCCCCCAGCAAATTACGGAAGGCGGCAAATTCACCGGCATACTGGGCTTGATTGCGATTATCAAAGGTGTGGGTGCTGCCGGGGATATTAAACTTGCCATTTTTATCTGCCGCCACCAGGCCGCCTTTAAGGCCGGTATCGATGCGTGAGCCTTCATCATTGCGGAAGCCAATTTGCATGGTCAGGGCGGTGGCATCACGGCTTAGGAGTTTTTCACCGTTAAATTCGGTGGTTTCGGTAATGCGGTTGATTTCCTGGGTGAGCTGATCCACTTCTTTTTGCAGGCCTTCACGGGCGGCGTTGTTGTAGGTGCCGTTGGCCGCTTGAATGGACAGTTCGTTAATGCGTTGCAGGTTTTGCTGAATTTGATCCATGGCGCCTTCAGCCGTTTGCGCCATGGAGATGCCATCGTTGGCGTTGCGGGTGGCCATGGACAAACCACGAATATCCTTGGTTTGCATTTGCGCCAGGTAAAGGCCAGCGGCGTCGTCTTTGGCCGAGTTAACACGCAGGCCGGTGGACAGGCGCTCAAAGGTGGTGGCCTGTTGGTTTTGGGTATTTGCCAGGTTGCGCGAGGCATTGAGTGAGGCAATGTTCGTATTGAGTACCAGTGACATAGAGGAATCTCCTTGGTTATTTCAGCGGCAAGCCTGCGTTAAGAGGCAAAGGCTTTCCGGTTTTTGCGTCTAAATCGGCAGTTACTTGCCGCTTTACTTGCCCGTTGTTAGCCGCCGTTGCGGTTGCTAAGGCTGGCTTCAACTTACCTAGAAACAAAGCAAAGCCTGTGCCAGTTTATTCGGTATCGGCCGTGGGTTTGATTTTGTTAGCCTCTTCTTTAATTTCATCCCAGGCTTCTTTAATGGGGCGAAAGCTGTCGATCACTTCTTGCACGGTTTTAGGGTCTTCGCTGGTGCGGGCCTGGGCAATATGGCGACCCATAAAGTCGTAAACGGCATCCAGGCTGCGCACGGGTTCGCCGCCTTGTTCAAAGTCGATGGACATGCGCAGTTCAGTAACGATGGCTTGAGCACGGGTGAGCGACTGGGTCGCCAGGGGGCGGTCTTTTCTTTCCAGCGCGCCCTTGCCAGCGGCCAGGTAGCCTTGCAGGGTTTCCATTAAAATTTGAATCAGGCGGTGGGGGGTGGCGGTGGCGAGTTCGGCTTCACGGCCGCCGCCTTTAACATACTGTGCAACGCCAATTACGGGTTTTTTGTAGCTCATGGGGTTTACCTCAAGTCTTGGAAATGTAAGTCAAAAAAGGATACAGGAAATTGGCAAAAAAACAGCACCCGCAGGTGCTGTTGGAACCTTCCTAGTTAAATTTAAATCTTTTTGTGGCTATTTTTTGTTGCGGGTGTAGCCTGGCAGGCTATCAAACTGCGCCATTAAATAATCACCCGAGGCATTGATGTTGGCGATCATGGCATCTACGGTGCCAAACTGGGAGTAAAGCCGTTGTTCGAGTAGGTCTAGGCGGCGGTCGGTTGCGCTAATGCGATCATCAATGCGGCCTATCTCGCGGTTTAAGCCTTGCACACGAGAGCTGACCAGGCCCTGTTGGTTACGACCATCGACGACGCTGTCTCTTTCCAGGCGGGTGGCCAGTTGCTCAAAGCGTTTGGCATAGCCGGTGTCGGGGTCACCAAAAATTTTCGCTAGTCTTTCCATGTCGTTTTCGAGCACATTGTTAAAGCGCTCGGTGTCCATAATTTCTAGCGTACCATTGCGCGAGCTGCCTTCTTCACCTGGGTTCCAACCCTGTTCAACAAAGGTGCCTATGCCTAGGGCGCTTAGGGTGTTGCTGAGGTCGCTGCCATCACCAGTGGGGGTGGTTAGGGTGTCGCGCAGGGTGTTTTCAATGGAACGGAGTACACTTTCCCCAGCCAGGTCGCCTTTTTTCTGTTCATTTAAATGAATGATGAGGTCGTTGTAGGCCAGAATAAAGTTATCCACACGGCCTTTAATGGCGTCTTTATCCTGAGCTACGCTAAGGCTGGCGGCACGGGTTTCACCTTCACCAGGGTCAACCAGGCTGTTAATACCTTCTGCTAGGTTAATCGTTACGCCAGAAATAACATTTTCAAAACGGTTAGTGCTGCTGGAAACGGCAATGCCATCAATTTTAATATGAGCATCCAGAGAGGTGGCTAGGTTGCCTGCATCTAAAGCCGGAGTGCTGAGGCCTTGGGTGTTTTCAGCTAAATCGCCAATGGATACACTGGTAATACGACCCGCTTCACCGCTAACCTGGGAGTTGATGACCAGGCGGGCGTTGTCGTCATCGACATTCACCAGATTGACGGACAGCTGCTCGCCAAATTCACGGTTAAGGTAGGAGCGCAGGTCGTCCATAGTGGCTTCGCTGCCCAGCTTGTCTTCAATATCAAAGCTGATGGCTTCGCCGCCGATTTCTAAGCTGAATTCACCGGAAAGGGTGGTTTCGCGGTCAGTTGCCGCCGATACCCAGCGGGCGTTGTCTGCGCCCTTGAGCACTTCGACTGAGTAGTTGCCCGCCGTGGCCCCAGTGCGGTGGTTGGCGGTGGCGGTAAATAGCTCAGTGTTGGTGGAGGTGGCTTTGAGCTGTTCGAATTTGTCGATGCCTTTAAGGTCGCCCATAGCCGTGCGTAGCCCAGCCAAGCGGTTGCTCAGCTGACCATAGGCACTAATTTGTGCTTGGGTGGCTTCTTTTTCGGCTTGCAGGCGTCTTAAGGGGGCGGCTTCTGCTTTTACAGTGGCCTTGATGATGTCATCTATGGGTAGGCCGGAGCCAATACCGCTAAAACCGATGGTGGACATGGTGTTTTCCTCCAGTAAAGTTATTCAACCTGAGCCGAAAAAGCACCTAGCTCGCCTTGCAGCAGCTTTTCTCGCCGTTCTATTACCTCTTCACGGGGGTATTGGCGGATCACTTCATCGGTTTTGGTGTTGACCACACGAACGATAAGGTCTTCTGTTTTATCATGCACTTCAAAGCGCAAGGAGCGGTTCATAGAGTAGAGGAGGTTGTTGACCTCTTCCAGCATGTCTTTCAGCTCATCTGCACTTAGGTCGGCATTATTTTTTTGCGCTTGTTCTTGCTGCGTTTGCTGAGCTGCATCTAAGGCTTTGTCTGCCAAGGCTTCGCTGGCTTCTGCAGGTGACAGGGCTGCCTGCTCAAGCTTTTCTTGCTGCTTGGGCGCTGGTGCTGACTGGTTGGGCAGGGCACTGGGTGTTCGCTGTTCAGTGAACGCGGAAGACGCACCCACAGCGCCCAAGGACTCGCTAGACATAAACAGACCTCAAGTTTCTTAATTGTTAGTTAGTTTAGTCTATCGGCGTTGAGAGGAATAACTTTAGTGGCGCTTTTTGTCCAGTCAGGTGCATCCGGTTTCCTTGGTGTGACTAAAGTTTCCTGCTAACATGCTGATTGGGTAAATTTGTAAACTGTTTTGTTAAACTGAGAGCGAAACTACCATGATGCGCCGCCGCCAAACGCCTTATCAAATGAAAAAGTCCGCTGCTGCTTGGGCTTCTCAGGTGAATAATAATCAGCACCTGCAAACCGAAGTGCAGTCTGCTGATGCTCACCAGTTAATTAGTATGTTGTACAAGGCGCTTTTTTCTCATCTTGATGATGCCTTTCGTGGCTGTGAGCGCCAAGATAGTGCTTCGAAAACGCGTTGGCTGAATAAGTCGATTGCTTGTTTAAGCGAACTGCGTATTAGCCTGCGCCCTGATTTGGATGCCGAGCTGTTTACTAACCTGGATAATCTTTATGAATATTCGGGGCGCTTGCTCGGTAAGGCTAAAATTCAGGCTGAAACGCCTGAAGGCTTTCAACAAACCCAGGCCTTGATTCAGGAGGTGCAGGCGCTGTTACGGCCCGTTAAGGAAGCCTGGGAAGAAGTTTATGACGAGGCGCTTAAATTCCGTGAAGATCTCGCTGAATACCAAAAAAATCAAGCTTCTCAAGCGCCTCAGCAGGATGCCAATGACTAAGCCCACTGGCAGTATTGCCGAGTTAAGCTCAGCCGAAGCGCTACAGCAGGGTATTAAAGCGACCCAGCGGCTGCTGGCTGAGTTTACCAAGCTGGAAAAGGGTGATCCTGAGCAGGAAACGGATACTTTGGAAAAGCTGTCGCAGATTCGTGAGCAGTTATTGCATCAGATGTTTGCGCAGCCCTGGACAGAAGCTGCAGTGGAGCAACACCGCAGCGAACTGGAAGAGCTGGAGCGCCTGGATGAAGAGTTAAGAACCCTGGCGCAGAAAGTACGCAAGGATCTGCATGAAAAACGCTCGGCCAATCAGCATAACCGCAAAGCGGTTAATGCTTATGGTACGGCTAAAGGGCAATTCTACCGCTGATTAATCACTAAGCCGCTAGTAAAGACTATTAGAGGCTGCGCAACCACCCCTCTACTCGCTGGTTCAACCAGCGCTCACGATTACCCAGGCTTTGGCCGGGTGCTCTTTCCATATTCAATTGCAGCGCTTTGTTGTTGCCTGAGCGCCGATAGGCGGCTTGGCGCTGTTCTGCCAAGCGGGCTTGCTGGCGATCACTAGCGGTATAGATATCCAACAGGGGCCAATTCTCTAGTGAGCGCAGCAAGGCATTAAGATCATCTGCTTGGGCA
>SKIX01000217.1 GCA_007116195.1 Marinospirillum sp.
CCGTCCAGTGTTGAAAAACCGTCGTCAGGCAGACTGAGCCAGAACCGCTTGTCGGCCACAGAAAAAGGCGCCTCCCTTGGGATAGCGCCTTTTTGCTGTGGCCGAAAAGCGGCCTTGATTCAGTCTGCCTGACGACGGTTTTTCAACACTGGGCGAAGTTTTTCTGCCATCTCTAACAGGGACTTTTCGGTAGCCTCCCAGTCGATGCAGGCATCGGTGATGGAAACACCGTATTGCAGCTGACTGCGGTCGGCGCTGATCTTCTGGTTGCCCCAGCCGAGGTTGGATTCCACCATCAAGCCCACGATGGATTCATTACCGTCCATGATCTGGTGGGTGACGTTGTCCAGAACCAGAGGCTGCAGGCCAGGGTCCTTGTTGGAGTTGGCATGGCTGCAGTCGATCATGATGTTCTGAGCCAGACCCGCCTTGTGCAGATCCTTCTCGCACAGCTTGACGCTGACGGAATCATAATTGGGTTTGCCGTTGCCGCCGCGCAGTACCACATGGCCGTAGCTGTTGCCTTTGGTGCGAATAATAGCGACCTGCCCTTCGCTGTTGATACCCAGGAAGTTATGCGGGTGCGCCATGGATTGCAGGGCATTGACCGCGACATCCAGGCTGCCGTCGGTGCCATTTTTAAAACCTACAGGTGAGGAAAGCCCACTGGACATTTCACGGTGAGTTTGGGACTCAGTGGTGCGGGCACCTATGGCACTCCAGGCAATGCAGTCTTGCAGGTACTGGGGTGAAATCGGGTCCAGAGCTTCAGTGGCCAGGGGTAAGCCCATTTCAGATAGCTTAACCAGCAGCTTGCGCCCGATATGCAGACCCTCTTCAATTTGAAAGGAGTCATCCATATGGGGGTCGTTAATCAAGCCTTTCCAGCCTACCGTGGTGCGGGGTTTTTCAAAGTAAACGCGCATCACCAGGTAGAGGGTATCACCAACTTTGTCAGCCAGTTTTTTCAGGCGTTCGGCGTAGTCCAGAGCGGCATCGATATCGTGGATGGAGCAGGGGCCAACCACCACAAATAGACGAGGGTCTTTGCGATCCAGAATATCTTGAATAACTTGACGACCTTCAGAGACAGTTTTTTCAGCTGCAGCGGTTAGCGGCAACTTATCTTTTAAGCGGTCAGGTGTAATTAATATTTCTTGGGCGGCAACATTCAGGTTATCCACCCTTTTGTTCTCAGTCATAGGTTTTCCTTGGCTGCAAAATTGAATTAAAAGAAGATTTTAACCATTGTATTGCAAGGTGCGGATGAAGGAAAACCCTGCAGGCATTTAAAGGCAATTATCCGGTTTGGGTAAGCCTGCCAAACGGGCTGCAGATTTAGCGGGGCTTTCGCCAAACAATTGCATCAAGTAAATGCTGCGAGCTTTATCAGCACCCAGGTGCTGACGTAGGTATTTACTGAGTGGACGCATGGCGGGGGCCAGCTCGAACTCCTGGTAAAACTGACGCAGCAGCAGCAGGATTTCCCAATGTGCCGGGGTTAGGTGGCGTTTTTCTTCAAGGGCTAGCTGTTCTGCGACTGCTTCTGACCAGTCATTAAGGTCTACAAGATAGCCTTCGGGGTCAAGTGGAGGTAATTTACCAGGTGCAGACACTCTTGGCCTCCAAGGTCAGCTCGACCCAGCGCGAGTCATCAATCAGGGTAATGCCATTCACGGCTTGCAGGGCGCGAGCTTTAAGGTCCTGAGCCAGTACGTAAACTTTAACTTGCTTGGGTAAGCAGGTTAACCAGTCGCTTTGAATAGCCAGGCTGGTTGCTGCCTCAAGCAGTAGCAGGCTGTCGCCCTCGGCAATAAAAGTAAGGCAGTGATTGAGCTTTGAGCTGTGGTTGAGTTGATGCAAGCAGGGCATATCAGAACACCAGGGTATTTTTGCTGGTTGCTACCAGGGCTTGCATAGCATCAGAGTTCAAGGCTTGTGTGGGTAACAGCAGTTGCTCTGGATTCAGCTTTAACGCTTCGAGTGCCTTGGCCTCGATAAAAATAGCGTCCAGGTCATAAAGCGGCAGAGCCTTGAGCATAGCTTGAGTGCCTTTAAGCTCAAGTAAGCCAGGTTCCTGCCCTGTTACAAGTTGTAGCAAGCCTTCACCAGTAAACAAAAGTGCTGTTTTCTGTTCAAAGGTTGCGCTCACTAAGGCTGTATCCAGGCCTTCGCGCGGGGCTAAACCAGAAAGCGGCGGTTGCGTGAAAATTACCAGCAGATCGTAAGTCATGAGCTTTAGTTAAACGTTAGAGTTCGATCTGCCTGGCTTAGGCTGTCAACCAGTTGGCCTAAACCCGCTAGGGTAAAGCCAGCGGCCAGGTTGTGTTGTGCCAGGCCGTGGCGTTGGGCTTCTTTTTCGTCAAGAAGGCCGCGCCTTAGTGCAGCCGCCACACAAACCACCAGTTCCAGTTGGTAGTGTGCAGCCACTTCTTGCCAAGCGCGAGTCAGGTGAATTTCATCCTGAGGAGGGCAGGTTAAGGTTGACGCCAGGTGGACTCCATCCTGAGATAAAAACACCCGTTGAATGGAGTGCCCGGCTGCCAAGGCAGCACGAGTAAAGCGTAGAGCAGACAGGGGCGCCCCAGTTGAATAGGGTGCCCCAGTGATATTGATTGCAAAACTAGCCATCAGGCAACTCAGTCGTTGCTCATGCCCAGTAAGGCAAGCAAGCTGACAAAGAGGTTATAGATGGCAACAAATAAACCCACAGTAGCGCGAATATAGTTGGTTTCACCGCCGTGAATAATTTCACTGGTCTGGAAAAGGATGAGTGCGGAAGCGAAAATCACAAAACCTGCACTAATCGCCAGGTGTAGCGTACCCAGGCCCATAAAGAGGTTGGCAATCACGCCGGCAATCAAGACCAAACCACCGACCAGCAGGAATTTACCCAGGAAGCTAAAGTCTTTTTTGGTGACCAGGGCGACCGCTGAAAGGCCAAAAAACACGATGGCGGTCATGCTGAGCGCTGAAACGACCACACCGCCCATGCCAGCACCCAAGTAGGCGCTGAGAATCGGCCCCAAAGACAGCCCCATAAAACCCGTGAAGCCGAAGACAGTGAGTAGCCCCCAAACAGAGTCAGCCAGCTTGTGAGTCAGGAACATCAGGCCATAGGCACCAATAAAGAAAACAAAAATGTTCAAGCGCAGGCCTGTTGCCAGAGCAAAAAAGGCAGTCAGCGCGCTAAAGGCTAGAGTCATGCCCAGTAGCATGTAGGTGTTTCTAAGAACCTTGTGCACTTCTGGGCTGAGTGCGCGTGAAGTCGCTTGAGTCGTTTGAGCGTCGTAACGCATGGTTGTTTCTCCAATAAGTTATTCTTACGTGGTGTTTGGATGCGCAAACAGCTTAGGGGTTCCGGCCAAGAATGGCAAAACCTTGTTTGTAGCCCAGGCCACCATTGCCATGCACCCCGCCGATTTTGTCGGGGTTATTATGCAGAGTCAGGGTCATATCAATCAAGGCGCGTAGAGCAGGCAAATTCCAGGGAGCGCGCCTAAGGTTCATTCCACCCGTTAGCGTGATTGGGTGTTGCTGTAACCAGCTAGGCACCTCCTCCAGGGTAGCAACAAAACCACCACGCAGTAGCAAGGCCAAAGGAACGACTGGGTAACAGGTATAGGCTTCCAATAAGCCCTGGCCGGCGTTGAATACCTCCGCAAATTCCAGTTCGGCTTGCAGATTGGCGTAGTGTACGGCTTTTTCCAGGTGCCAATAATCGGCCAGCTCTTCCAGGTGGTCACTGCCATCACCCTGTGCCAAGCCGATACCTACTCCACGCACTTCAATCGCTGGATGCTTGAGGTCAAAACTGCCCAAAAGATCATCACGGACAAGTAACAGGCCGCCAGCATAATCCGTGTGAGGGTTAGCACAGTCGACACCACGAAAAAGCTCAGTGATTTCAGTAAACCAGCGTTCATTGATTACCGTGTCAGGTGCGCTGCGTCGATAGTTGTCAAACAGGCCGTCGCGTAGCTGACGAAAGTCGTTAAAACTCAACCCCTGCTGGCGACAAAAGTGACGGGCTAAGTCGGTGTAGGCTTCCGTTAAAGGGTAATCAGGGCCAAATACCTCTAGCATCAGCTGTTGGCGTTCTTCTCGTGAATAACCACTTCTCAGTGCGTCCTGGCCTTCAATCAGTACCGCTTCAAAAGCCCCTTCTTTAAGTTGTGTGTGGGCATAGGCCAGAGCTTCCAACGGGCCGCAGCCAGAGCGAAAATGCTTTGGTTTAAGTGGCGTGTCCCAGCCCGCACTTAAAGGATCGATGATCAGCCGTTCTAGCTTGAGGCCGGCTTCGGTTACCTGCTCACGTAGCTTATCCAACTCGGCCAGACTACCCTGACCATCCTGACGACCGGCTGCGCCGATAATAAAAACCTGATGCATAGAAAATCCTATTGTTGTTATTGAGTCGCTTCTTCCAGCCACCGAATCCTGTCCAGCGCTTCTTCCCACTGCCCGCCGCAAACACTGACATCAAAGTGAAAAGCAGCACAGGCAGCAGGTCTTTCTGGGTGACCAAACAGATCGCACAAAAGTTCACTGTTCAAGTGGGCACAGGGCAGGTCAGCTGCTTTTCCCTGTGGATGACCGGGGGTAGGGGTGCTGATGGACGGGGCAATGCAGCAAGCGCCACAACCCGGTCGGCATTGATGTTCATTGCAAGTGTTCATAGGCGTTAATATAGCAGAAAATCCTTTTGCAGCATGTTAAGATAAGCCTTTAACCCAGCTAAACACTCAGGTATTGCTTGTCCATGAAATCTCCCGAGCTTCTTTC
>SKIX01000006.1 GCA_007116195.1 Marinospirillum sp.
ACCACCCAGTATTACTAAAAATAATGGAGAAAATGGCATCGGTCACGATGACTAGAAAAATAGCCTGAACCACACTGCGCGTTGTTCTATGGCCGACAGCTTCAGCGCCACCCTGAGCCAGCATACCCTGCATACAGCCTACCGTAACAATGATTAAGGCAAACACGGGTGCTTTAACCAGGCCAATCCAATAATGAGCCACGTTAATTTCATCACCCAAGCGGTTCCAAAAAGCGGTTGGGCTAACATCCAGTTGTAAACTGGCGACTAGCATGCCGCCACCTAAACCCGCAAAGTTGGCCAGGACAGTGAGGAGGGGTAAAACTAAAAGTAAGCCCAGTAGCTTAGGGAGCACCAGCCAAATATAAGGATCCTGCCCTAGGCTTTTAAGCGCTAAGACCTCCTGATTCATTTTCATGGTCGCTATCTGAGCAGCATAGGCGGAGCCTGAACGTCCAGCAACTAAAATAGCGGCAATTAAAGGGCCCAGCTCCCGTAAGTGGGTGATGGCGACTAGCTCAACAATAAAAATATTGGCACCGTAGGTTTTAAGCTGCAGACCACCCTGCCAGGCGATGACTGCACCCAATAAAAAAGCCATAAGGGCAATTATAGGCACTGCATGTAGACCATCGCGCTGAATAACATCCAAAAAAAGTTTGAGTTTGAATTGTTTCGGCTGACGCAGTAAATCCAGGAAGGCTAAGGCCAGGCGACCAAGAAAATCCAAAAGTTGCAGGCCATGACGCAGGCTATTGACGGTACGATAGCCAAGATCAGCCAGGGTGTTCAGCTTAGTTTGCTTGGGTGGGGGCTGGCTATGGGCCGTGACCAGCTTAAGCAGATCCAGTTGCTGGTGAGTCAGCCCTTGGGGCCAGTGATCCGCTTGTTGGCCAAAAATATCGATGAACACCAGAGCACCATTGGTATCCATTTTTTGGCATTGAAGGCGGGTTGAGGCTGCAGCAAGCGAGTTAAGTTGCGGCTTAAGTCGCAGCCAAAGGCTGAGATTTGCAGTGATCCAGTCACCTTGAATCACGGCCTCATCTGCTAAAGTCAAAATGCTTGGCTGGCTTAAACCCGTTTCCATAAAAAGCTCCGTTTGACCGCTTGCTTCCTGATGTTACTCAACCTTGACTAACTAACAACCTATCTCTTGATCAGCCAGCAGCAACAGGTTTGCGCTGGGCTGGCCGTCGCCGCCTGGGTCTGGTTCTTTGGGGCTCAGCTGCGGCAGGGGTGGTGCTTTTAGTTTTTGCCAAAGCTTGGGTATTGCTGGCTTGTTGACGTGGAAGCTTTTGTTTAATCAGCCGCTCTATGGCAGCAAGCAGCTTGTTTTCTTCAGGCTCCACCAGGGAGACAGCTTCACCACTAGCGCCCGCACGTCCAGTACGACCAATACGGTGCACATAATCTTCGGCAACATTGGGTAGTTCATAATTAACAACTTGGGGCAGCAGGTCAATATCGAGTCCGCGTGCTGCGATATCGGTAGCGACCAGCAGCTGGATGCTGCCTTCTTTAAAGCCTGCCAGGGCTTTGGTTCGAGCAGCCTGGCTTTTGTTGCCATGAATCGCTGCAGCTTTAAAGCCCCCTTCTTCCAAGTATTTGGTCAGTTTATTAGCACCATGCTTGGTTTTTGTGAAGATGAGTGTTTGCCCCCAATTGTTATCAACCAGCAACTGGACGAGCAGACGGGGTTTTTGTCGCTTTTCGGTTAGGTAAACACTTTGGACGACCTTTTCGGCCGTGGAGTTTTGCGGGCTGACTGAAATCTCGACTGGGTTGTTGACCAGGCTTTTGGCAAGCTGACGAATATCCTTAGAGAAGGTGGCTGAAAAAAGAAGGTTTTGTCGTTTGCTTGGCAAGAGCTTGAGTAGACGTTTGATATCATGGATAAAACCCATATCCAGCATGCGGTCGGCTTCATCCAGGACTAACACCTCAAGCTGATCAAATTTGACTGCATTTTGATTAAACAAATCCAGTAAACGCCCTGGGGTAGCGACCAGGATGTCGGCACCACGTCTGAGTTTCATCATTTGTGGATTGATTTTGACACCACCGAAAACGACGGCAGATCTCAATGGCAGTTGACGACCATAGGTAGCAACGCTTTCTGCAACCTGGGCCGCTAGTTCACGCGTTGGTGTCAGGATTAAACAGCGTACTTGATTAGAAGTCGCCGCTTTACCCGGTATTAGGCGCTCAAGAAGAGGCAGGGTAAAGCCAGCTGTTTTGCCTGTGCCTGTTTGCGCTGCAGCCATTAAATCTCGGCCTTCAAGCACGGCAGGAATAGCTTGAGCCTGAATTGGGGTTGGCTGGGTGTAGCCTTGGGTTTCTAGTGCAGCAAGAATCGGAGCACTTAGGCCCAGAGAAGAAAAAGTCATTGAATAAAAGAATCTCGAAAATAAATAAAGAAGGGCACCCTAGTAAGGTGAGCTACTAGCTTACAGCAAGCGCGACTCCTCGGCTACTGCTATTGCTTCGACTTATGACTGGCTGGTCTGCCTCTGGGGGAGTGGTATACTTGCGCGCGAAGTAACTAACAGCAAAACAAAGAGGACTCGTTTATGACCGTCATCCGCCAGGACGACCTGATTCAGAGTGTTGCCGATGCTCTGCAGTTTATTTCTTATTATCACCCCAAAGATTTCATTGACTCCCTGAATGAAGCCTATGAGCGTGAGGAATCTCCTGCGGCTAAGGATGCCATGGCACAGATTTTGATCAACTCACGCATGTGTGCTCAAGGCCATCGTCCTATCTGTCAGGATACCGGCATAGTGACTGTTTTCCTGGAGGTGGGTATGGATGTGCGCTGGGATGGCGCCACCCTGAGCGTTGAAGACATGGTCAACGAAGGCGTCCGCAAAGCCTACCTACTACCAGATAATGTTCTACGTGCTTCGGTTCTGGCTGACCCTGATGGCAAGCGGGCCAACACCAAAGACAACACCCCAGCTATTATTCACGTTAAACTGGTACCGGGTGATAAGGTTGATGTTCACGTGGCGGCCAAAGGTGGTGGCTCAGAAGCCAAATCCAAATTTGCCATGCTCAACCCGTCTGACGATGTTGTCGAATGGGTGCTGGAACAGATTCCGAAAATGGGTGCCGGCTGGTGTCCACCCGGTATGCTAGGTATAGGTATTGGCGGCACTGCAGAAAAAGCCATGCTGTTAGCTAAGGAAGCTCTGCTGGAGCCGATCGATATTCATGAGCTGCAGAAAAAAGGGGCGGAAAACCGTTCCGAAGAACTGCGTCTGGAACTCTTCGACAAGGTCAACAAGCTGGGCATCGGTGCTCAGGGCTTGGGTGGTTTAACTACGGTTCTGGATGTCAAGGTCAAAGACTACCCGACTCACGCCGCCAACAAGCCCGTGGCAATCATTCCTAACTGTGCCGCCACCCGCCACACCCATTTTGTGTTGGATGGCTCCGGCCCTGCGGCTCTGGAAGCTCCCAAGCTGGAAGACTGGCCGGAAGTGACCCGTGAAGTGGGTGAGGGTGTTAAACGCATCAACCTGAATACGGTCACTCGTGAAGAGGTCAAAGATCTGAAGCCGGGTGATGTAGTGCTCCTGTCCGGTAAAATGCTGACCGGCCGTGATGCCGCGCACAAGCGCATGGTGGATATGATCAACAAAGGTGAAGAGTTGCCTGTTGATCTGGCGGGCAAGTTTATTTACTACGTGGGCCCGGTAGATCCGGTTCGTGATGAAGTTGTCGGGCCAGCGGGTCCAACAACAGCCACCCGCATGGACAAATTCACCCGCACCGTACTGGAAAAAACCGGCCTCTTGGGCATGATCGGTAAATCCGAACGTGGCCCTATTGCCATTGACGCTATTCGTGACAACGAAGCTGTTTACCTGATGGCGGTCGGTGGTGCGGCTTATCTGGTTGCCCAAGCAATCAAAAATGCTAAAGTCCTCGCTTTTGAAGACTTAGGGATGGAAGCCATCTATGAGTTTGATGTCGAAGACATGCCAGTAACCGTTGCCGTTGATGTCAAGGGTGAATCTGTACACAACCTTGGCCCAGCGAAATGGAAAGAAATCATTGCCAAGGATGCAGCGGCCAGCTAAGTCAGCAAGCTGCCAGGCAACTCCAGGGACGGAGTTGTTGCTTTGAAAACAACTTCTTATTGATGTACGTCCTTGATAGCGTACAATATCTCACCCTGAATACGCTAACAGGATACCTTTCATGGCAGTAGCCTTACCGCCTGCTTGGGAAATCAAGCTCAACAAGCTAAGCATTAAAAGCCCTTTTTTTAATCGGCTGCTTGGTCGTGTTTTTATGCCTTTTATTGCTCGTAGTGGGCTGACCGTCAATTATGACCCTGCCAACTTTTATGCCTACCTGCCTAAAAAGCGCTTTAACTCCAACTGGTATGGAACTCAGTCAGGTGCAGCCATTCTCGGCAATAGCGAACTGGCTGCCGGTTCCTACCTGTTTATGCTGACGCGTGGTGAGTATCGCATGGTCTGCACGCATCTAGATTACCGCTTTTTATTGCCCAGCCTGGACCCTGTGATCTTTAAGGTCGATTTGGATCATAAGGATTTGGAAAAAAAGCTTGCTGCAGGCGGACAGTTTATGATGGATATGACCATTAAGCTTTACCGAGCAGCATCCAGAACCACCACAGGCAAGCGCATAGGTTCAGGAAAAATCAGCTTCAAGGTCTGGCCTGTAGGAGGCTGAAGGTGCCCGCAACTTTGCTTCCGGCTTTCTATCTGGCATCCTCTTGGTTGTGGTGTAT
>SKIX01000089.1 GCA_007116195.1 Marinospirillum sp.
GATCAAGCCTTTAACAATATTATCAACATAGACTTGAGCACGAACCAGGCTCTGCCAAGCATGGGGATCATAGTCACCATGATCATGGTGATGATGTCCATGGCTATGATCGTGGTTATGGTTATGACCATGGCTGTGCCCGTGGCTATGACCATGACTGTGATCATGCTTGTGATCATGGCTAGGTCCATCCGCCATTTTCAGCCGCTCAATGCCTTGAGTAGCAACAACTTTAGGGCCTCGATAACCGCTGGCATCTAACAAGCGTTCGCCCCAACCCTTAAGCTGTAAACCATTTTTAATGAACAAGTCAGCTTCAGCCAGGGTGCGGGAATCTGAAGGGCGCGGCTGATACACATGGGGGTCTTCATTTGCACCGACTAGGCTAGTGACTTGAACACGCTCACCACCTACAACTTGGGTCATATCCTGTAGCAGGCTAAAGGTTGTTACCACCTTTACCGGGGTTGTTCGTTCTGAAGCCAAAGCAGTGCTGGCACTAACCAGTAGGCAACTGCCAATCAAACCATACACTAGTTTTTTCATACTCAGCTTTCCTCTAATCGATCAAGACTTAAGATGTTGGCCAGGATGCAGCCAACGTTTCAGCAAGCCATCCTGCCCCAGGAACAGGGATAACAGATGCAAAATTCCCAGCATCAAAATAATCGCGGGGCCTGTGGGTAGATCCCCATGCCAAGACAGCAAAAGCCCGAGCCAACTTCCCACTAGCGCAATAGCAACTGCGGTAAATAACAACTGATCCAGCTGCCTTGCCCAAAACCTAGCGGCTGTCGCCGGTAAAATCATAATGCCCACCGCCATGAGGGTGCCCAAAGCTTGAAAACCTGCAACCAGATTTAGAACCACCAAAGCCAGAAAAATCAGGTGGGTCGGCGTACCTAAACGCGAATGGCGCTTTAAGAAATGAGGGTCTAAACACTCCAGCACTAAAGGCCGCAGAAAAATGGCCAAAAGCAGCAGGGTTACACTGGCAATGCCACCAAGTAAAACCAGCGCTTCGTTATCCAGCGCCAGCACGCTGCCAAACAACAGGTGCAATAGATCAATATTACGACTCTGGGTGGACACCAGGAGCACCCCTAGCGCCAACGACAGCAGATAAAAAACCGCCAGGTTGGCATCTTCTTTTAATACCGTGATGCGAGCCAGGCCACCGGCCAGCAGAGCCACGATCCATCCAGCCACTAGCCCCCCCAGGGTCATAGCCCCTAACGATAAACCCGCCACCATATAGCCCAGTGCAGCCCCCGGAAGAATGGCGTGAGCCACGGCATCCCCGGTCAGACTCATGCGCCTGAGCATCAAGAACACACCGACCGGCGTGGCACTGATGGCTAGAGCAATACAACCGACCAGGGCACGGCGCATAAAGCCATAGTCGAAAAAAGGAGCAAAAAGCGCCTGATAAATCACTTCTAACATCAGTGAGGCTCCTTGAAATCCGTTTCACAAACCGGAGCTAAGGGATCAAAGGGCGCCTGCATTCGCCGTGCTCTTTCCAAATTAGCTTCTGTTAGCACCTGCTCAGTGGCTCCTAGTGCCAGTGCATCCCTGGCCAACAGTAGGGTTTTAGGGAAGTGCTCACGCACCTGGCGCAAATCATGCAATACAGCAACCAGCGTTCGTCCTTCAGCCTGCCAACGATGAATCAGTTGCAATAAGTCAGCTGTTGTCTGTTCATCTACTGCAGCAAAGGGTTCATCCAGCAAAAGCAACTCAGCATCCTCTAACAGCAAACGTGCGAACAACACCCGCTGCAGCTGACCACCCGATAAAGAGTCGAGAGAACGCTTTTCAAAACCCTGCATCCCGACTTGCTCAAGCGCTTGCTGAATAGCCTGACGCTGCGGTTGTTTTAAACTGGCAAAAGCGCCCATTCGGGGCCAATGGCCTAAGCTTACGAAGTCAGCCACACGCAGCGGAAAATCTAAATTCAGTCCGGCACGTTGAGGTAAATAGGCTAAGCTTGGCCGACCAGCAGGCCAAAGAATTTTCCCGCCTAAGGGGCGAAGCTCGTTCATCAACCCTTTTAGCAGAGTTGACTTGCCTGCACCGTTAGGGCCAACCAAAGCCAGAAGATCACCCTTAACGACTTGGCCCGAAAGATGATGAACGGCAGGGTGGCGTTCATAACCCAAGGTTAGATTTTCAAAAACGATCAGGGGCGACTGCTGTAAACTAGCCATCTAACGAATCGCCCATAAAACCAGTAGCCATAAACTCGCTAAAACGGGTATCAGGGCTAGCAAGCGCAGGCTGATGCCTTGCTGTAGTAAAGACAAATAGTTAAACCGCATTCTGTGCACCAAAAATGTTATAACGTAACAAATAAGTTTTCAATAGCCAGCAGGATAAACATCTAGCCTAGTGAGACTCCTGCTCTTCGGCTGGTTCTTCAGCAGGTAAAGCGGGTGCATCACCCAGCATCACACCCAGCCACTGGGTTGAAGGAGACTGCTCCAGCGCTATTTTAACAATCATGGTCAGGGGAATGGATAAAAACATGCCCACAGCACCAAACATCCAACCCCAGAGAATCAAGGATAGAAACACCACGAGCGGCGACAAACCTAGCCCTCGACCCATAAATCGTGGCTCGATTAGATTACCCATGAGTAAATTAACCACGAGGTAACCACTGGCAATCACTGCTGCTTCGGGTAACCCTAGCTGCACAATAGCCAGTAAGACAGCTGGAATGGCCGCTAATATCGAACCGACATTAGGGATAAAGTTCATTAGCAGAGCAATCAAGCCCCAAAGCAGCGGAAAATCCAAACCCAGCGCCCAAGTCCAGCTGGCAATTAGGATACCTGTGACTAGACTAATCGTCGATTTAATCGCCAGATACTTATTAACCTGGCGAATAAAATCACTGGCACTGCGCAAAGACTTTTCTGCATCCGGTAAGGCTTGGCGCAACTTACGCGGGAACGTGGCCTCTTCTAACAGCAAAAACACCAGAATAAAAATCATCAAAAACACATTGGTCAGCAGGGTACCCAGGTTAGCCAGCGCCTTACCCACCCAATCCATTAGCTGCGAGGGGTTAAAGTGCTCCAGCAGCTGCTCCCGGTTAACTGGGGCACCCAGCCGCTCTAATAGCGGCAAGAGAGCAACCAGTTCAGCTTCTAGGCGCTTTTGATATTCCGGCAAGCGGTTAATAAAGGTGTCGATCGCACTGCCAACAAAGAGACCCAGCAGCCCACCAAAAACAATTAAAACCGCCATGATGATTAAAATAGCCAGAACTGGCGGCACCTTACGCGCGGTCAGAAAGTGCAGGGGCGGGGTGGCGATAATGCCAATAAATAGCGCCAGCAGCAGGGGTAGAACTATAGCTTCAGCGGCCTTAAGGCCCGCTAGTATCACAATCAACGCTGCCAAGCCCACCAACCAATTAAGGCCAGATGATGGAAAATCGATGGATTTGGCCATGCCCGCTTCCTTGAATAGAAAAAGGGCTCAGTCTAACTCATTAAACAACAGAGCTACAGGTTTAGGCTGCTAGTCATCCTGAGCCTGTTGCTTTTTTTCTTTTAAGCGCGTTTTTAATTCCTTAACCCTTTCCAAACCCTTTTTGCGCTGAGCGTAGATTACATCCAGACGAATTTTCATTTCATCCCGCTCATCTTCAGTCAGTTTTTTTGATGACTTCGCAATTTTTTCTTTCAGGTCTCGCTCTTTGCTTTTTAATTCTTTCAGCACCTTACGAATGGATTTGATTTCATCCATTTGAGTTTTACTGTCAGCATCGAGAAAGTCACTAACATGCTCCAAGAGTTTTTTAAGCTTCATCGTTAGACTCCAGTTTCCTTGGCTTCTTCATCTACCAACTCTTTAATTTCCTGCTTGTTGAGCGTCATGGATTCAGACTTGCTTTCTAAGCTCGGTAATAACAGGGTATGCACTGCATCAATCAGGCTATTACAAATATCGGTAACATAAGACTCATCATTCATTACGGAAGTAGCGATGGAAGCAGCCAGGCGACGATGACGGATCATGTCATCCAGCTCGTCTAACAGCTTACGGCTGGACTTCTCCAAGGACACTCTAAGCGCATCTAATGACAAAGAGGTGACATCTTCAGGATCAGCCTCCAAAAGTTGACGTAAATCTCGCAATAAACGGGCGAGCTGCAGGCGAATCAGGTCATAGCGCTCACGAATCGCCGGGTTAGTCGACAACCCATAGCGGCCTAGGTTGTTGTGCAGGTGCTTCATACCCTTAACTGCTTCAACGATATCCCGGCTGGCCTGCCTCAGGGTATACAGAACTTCGCTGGCACTCTGGTTAGACTCTTTAGCCTGAGCCTCGGCAATAAAAGCCACGATCTCGCTATGCAGGCTTTTGATTTTTTCTTCGTAGGCATTTTCCACATCAATCGGGAAAATCTTGCGGGTGTATTTCACCGCATCCGCCAAGGATTCATCTGAATCAATGGTGGCCCGCTTCAGGCTCACCCCATGCGCCAGCAGGCCGTAGGCATTATCAAAGAGGTGGCGCACTTCTTTACGCACGGCATTTACTGCCGTTTCAGGGGTTTCCAAGGCTTCAGGGAAAAGAAACTGGGGCTGCTCGGCAGCTTGTTTTTGATAGGTGATACGCTCAACCAGCTGGGTCGCTAAGGGATTCACAAAAGGAGCCAGCAAGACAACACCCAGCACATTAAACAGGGTGTGGAAAAGAGCCAGCTTAAGCAGATAGTCCTCTTCACCAATACCCAGCAGGAAAGC
>SKIX01000160.1 GCA_007116195.1 Marinospirillum sp.
GCAATCATCAACAGTGAACTGGTATCTGCCAGATACCAGCTGGAAATTTCACGAATGGTAATTAAACCGATCAGCACCCCAGCCACAGAAATGAGCTTTTCTGTGTGCGAGGTGGAGTTCTTGTCAATACCCAGCAGGTTGCTGAGGGTGGTGAAGAAATGCAGCATGCCGACCTCAGTGCCGAGTCCTACAGGTGAGCTTATCGGCGCAGCATACAAAGCCCTGCTAACTAGAGCAAGTAGGGTGTTGTTTTTAGTTCAGCTGTGAAAGTAGCGGGTCAGTAAATTCGGGGGTTTGCAGTTGCTGGCTAAGCTTTTGAATGTCTCCAGCTAGAGGGCGATCTTCAGCCAAGCCAGCGGCAATTTTACGCACGGCTTGATGCAGCTGAGTAGCCGCTTTAGAAAAGCCCGCAGACTGCCCGCCCCTGAGTTCATAGCCCTGAACCAGCAGAAGGCTTTCAATAGCAAGAAGTTCAGTCAGCCGTTCAAGTGTTGTTGCACTGCGTCTGGCAGCCAGGGTTCCCATCGTCACCACATCTTGATTGTTGGCATTGGTGGCAATGGATTGAATACTGGCCGAGCTGGCCTGGGTACGCATTTCGGCAACGAGTGCTGTTGCGGTGACCTGGGCACCCATAAAGCCACTGTGTAGACCATTATTATTACCGCGCAGAAAAGGCGGTAACCCTTGGTTTAAGCTGGGGTCGGTGATGCGGGCAATGCGCCGCTCACTATGAACGGCGAGGGTGATTAAGGCATTGTTTAAGGCATCGGAAGCCAGCGCTAAATGCTGGCCAAAAAAATTGCCACCGTGCAAAACTTCACCGGTTTCAGGGAAAAACAACGGATTATCAGTGACTGCGAGAATTTCTCGTTCAACAACTTGCTGGTGAAAGTCCAGCGTGTCCTTTACTGCACCCAAGTGCTGAGGAGCACAACGAAAGGTGTAGGCATCTTGAGGCAAGGGCTGGTCGTGTCGGGCTGTACCTGCGGCCAGGTCTTCTGGTAGTCGTGCTGGCGGCTGTTCCAAGGGTTGCAAACGTTGGCTGTCTGCACAGACTGTAAGCAGGTTTTTTTGTGCCCAAAGCTGACCAGGATGCGGGCGTAGCTCAGCCAGACCAGGTTGTAGCGCTTCCAGATGGCCGTTCAGCAGCTCACCGTACAGACCCGTCAGTAGTACTGAGAGCTGCAACAGGCGCTCCGCTTGGCAGGCATTGAGTGCGGCAATACCAGTCATGGCCGAGGTACCGTTGACCAGCGCCAAGGCATCCTTACCTTCAGGACTTAAAGGCTGTAAGCCAGCCTGTTTAAGCGCTTGATCAGCTTCCAGAGTTTTGCCTTGCCACCAAACCTTCCCTTGCCCCATTAACCCTAAAGTCAGGTGTGCCAGAGGCGTTAAGTCTCCACTAGCACCTACGGTGCCTATAGCGGGGACCTGAGGTATTAAATCCTGGCGTAGGCAATCAAGTAATAGCTGCAGAGCTTCTGGACGTATAGCAGAATGTCCGCGAGCCAGAGTTACGGCTCTGGCTGCCATAATAGCCCTTACTTGCTGCTGACTCAGCAGAGGGCCGGTACCACTGCTGAGGTGATAAACCAAGCCTTGCTGCAAGGTGGCTGAGGCCTCGGGGTCAACATAGGTATTGGCCAGGGGCCCATAACCTGTTGTCACACCATAGATGCGTCTTTTCTCAGTGATCATTTGTTCAAGAAAATCACGGCATTTAGCTACGGCTTGCCAGCGATCTGGCCCTAGCTCTAAGGGGGTGCCCAGGCTAACAGCTTCTAATTGGTGAGCATTCAGGCTGTTGCTGCCGGTTAATAGAATCGCTGTCATAGATTACTCTTTGGCTGGGAAAGGGTCGGGTTGATTGACCAGTCGCAGGCTTTACCCTGTTCATTGATAGGCAGTTGCTCGCCCAGAGTAAAAGCTTTGGGTTGCTCAGCGGCAGTTAAATGCTGCTGGCACCAGGTTCGGATTTCTTCCAACAGGGCATCAGGATGCTTGGCAGCCTGGGTATCAGGAACGATAAAGGCTTTCAGGCGCTCACCTTCATGCGGTGACATCAGGCGGACCTGAGCGGCCTGCACGCCTGGCAGTGCAGCTAGGCGCTTTGCCAGGGACTGCGGAAAGACATTAATGCCACCGACTTGAACCGCTTCGTCGATTCGTCCTTGAGGGTAAAAGAGTTCTGGGCTTTGCCACGTCAGTCGATCATTAAGTGTTACTAGGTTTTGGCTGGTTTTGTCTACTAAAGCCTGTGAGTCTTCAGGACAAGCTTGCCAGCGAGGTAACAGCTGAAAGGGAAGGTTGGGGTTGGTGCGATAACCTATGCCTGCGGTTTCACTAGCACCATAGATTTCAACAAGAGTTAGCAGCCCCTGCTGTTGGAGAGTTGTGATCACTTGTGGGTCACAAGGGCCGGTGGAGGTGAGCCCTAGCACTCCTTCAGGAAAAGGCTGCTGACTACGTGCTAGTTGTTTCCAGATATAAGGGAAGCCAATAACCAAGTCACCGCTTAACAGCTTGCGACCTTGGACTTGGAAAAAAGCCTGATGCCCTCGAATAACGGGTACTTGCAGCAGGTCAGGTAAAATGACGGAAAAAAGAAAGCCATAAATATGGTGGCTGGGGCTAAGCGCTAGAACGCGTTTGATGGGCTGCTGCTGCAAAGAAACAAAATAGTCACGAAAGAAGATGACCTCCGCAACCAGATTATCCCAATTCTGCTTACAGGGCTTGGCCGTGCCGCTACTGCCAGAAGTTAGAAAAGTTAAATTTTGGGTACCGCGCTGGCGAGCCTCTAGCATCAAGTCAGCCCACTGCCCCAGAGTATTGAAACGGAGTAGATAGTCTTCTAAACCACTTTCACGAACTTGAAAAAAATCAGCTAGACGTGTCGCCAGAGCCATGCGCTCCAGCGAATCAACTTCAAGTGAATGGGTTTGAGGGTCAGGCGGGGTTTTCGAAACCCAGGTGTCGGTATTCCAGTCTTCAGGTATTAAGGCTTCACTGGCTTGAGGCCTTAGGGCTTGTAGCTCATCTGCAATTAATGACCTGATGACCTCTAGTATCCTTTCTCTTGTCAGCTCAAACCTTGACATACCAACACCTGCTTGCGTTGCAATTATAGACGTTTAACAAAAACCCAGTAGCTGTCCCCGGTCAGAGCTTTTTTCATGTGCACCTTGACCTTGGTGGGCTTCATTTCATAGTCAAAGGTGTACTCGAACATGACATTGAGATTGCCCGCCTTCACGCCTTCATCAAAACGCCCCTTGAATTCAGGGCGGTTGGTGCAAGGGGCGACTTCTTTAAAGAAGTTTTTGCCAATTACCTTGCCAGGGTCACGGCCAGTAATATCACCTTCAGCGGCATTGTACTGTAAGATTTTGCCTTGCCCATCCAATTGGATAGCACCAAAAGCGACATCATCCAGTTGCTGTTTGGACATCTTGGAGAGGGTGTTTTCAATATTGTCAGAACCAAAGGATAAGACTTCCATAGTGTTCTCCTGCTTTTGCTCAGTGATTTTGTCTTGCATCCCTGACAGAGTGCGCCATGTATAATGCTGTGTCAAGTTTTTGTATAGCTATTTGGTTGGACGCATTTCAGATGAGCATCAATCAGCAGGTTGCGCGGAGTCAGCGACCTTGAACAGAACTCTTCCAGACGCACCTGATAACCGGCTTCCTGCAGTGCCAGCACATAGTCCAGCACCAGCCAGATTTCCAGTGGGCGGCGAAACAGGTGGCGCAGCAGCTCCAAACGCTGAACTTCATGCAGACGTTTTTGACCGAATTCCTCCCAGTGTTGGAAGTCGATACCAGGCGGGCACTCCAGCCCCTTCTTCTGAGCAGCCCAGTGGCAGAAGTCCTCGAAACCGCCTTGTAAAAAACGCGGGCTGACCGAGGGCAGGGGCAGGTAGGTGTCTTCTCCGCGCAGCTGGCGCTGCAGGCCATCAAATCCCAGCCGCCAGGCTTTGAGCTGATCGCGCTGGCGCGCTTCCCGGTCTGCAGCGGTCACCGTTTCCTGGACTGCCAGCCGCAGCAGGGCGGTGTCCAGTCCACGCAAGGCACTGGACTCGGCTTGCTTGGAGAGGGGCTGCCAGTGGCTGTGCTGGGTCAGGTGATAACAGCAAGGCGAAACACTCAGGCGCGGGAGCTGCTGTTCCAGCGCCTGCTGAAGCAAATGGCGATGGAGATCACCGCAGGCATGTAGGGCTACGCCGTGAGGCTGTTGTGGCCAGAAGCCCTGAAGTTGCAGGACATCCTGTTGGCGGATTTGAACGGCAAAGCCTCCGGCATGAGCCAGTTGATTGCCCTTATCCACCAGTGCCGGATCTCTTTCTAACCCAAGGACTGGATGAGGAGTCTGAGCGGCCAGGGTGCGAGCCAGATGACCGCTGCCGCAACACCAGTCAAACAAAGGCTGATCCAGAGGCAGCAGGGCTCCGGTGAAGGCACCGGCCTGAAGTCGCTTGCGTCCCGGCATGGCTTTAGCCTCTCGCTCTGCCAGACTGGCGTCCTGCGCGGACACCAGCGGCACGCGGGTCAACTCCAGGCCTGAGGCCAGATCCGGTAACCAGAGGGTCAACGCAGGCAGCAGGGTTTCCGGCTGCTGCTCAAAAGTGGCCCACTCGCTTGCATCCAGACTCA
>SKIX01000206.1 GCA_007116195.1 Marinospirillum sp.
CCTTGTCTTTTATGGGGCTGGACTTCATCACTAGTTTTACTGCTGCAGTAACCGCTGTTGCTAACGTCGGGCCGGGTTTAGGCGAGACCGTAGGCCCTGCAGGTAACTTTGCCAGCCTACCCGATGCAGGCAAGTGGTTAATGGCTTTAGGTATGATTCTGGGACGCTTGGAAATCGTCACCTTCATGATTCTATTTACTCGTGCCTTCTGGCGTGCCTAAACGGAGCTGATTGATGAAAATTATTATTTTGGGTGCTGGGCAAGTAGGCGGCACTCTAGCTGAAAACCTGGCGGGTGAAGAAAATGACATCACCATCATTGACAGTGATGCCGATCGCCTTAGAGACCTGCAAAACAAGCTGGATATTCGTATTATCCAAGGCAAAGCCTCCTATCCTGCAGTCTTGCGTCAAGCTGGTTGTGAAGATGCTGACATGGTCATTGCCGTCACCAACTCAGATGAAGTCAACATGGTGGCCTGCCAGGTTGCTCATGCTCTGTTTAACACTCCTAGCAAGATTGCGCGTGTACGTTCAGCCGCCTATTTATCGCGCAAGGGGTTGTTTCGCAACGAGCGCGGCTTTGATATTGATGTTTTAATCAGCCCAGAACAGGTCGTGACCAATCATATTCGTCGCCTTATTGAGTACCCAGGCGCCTTGCAGGTACTCGACTTTGCTGGCGGCCTGGTGCAGCTGGTGGCTGTTAAAGCTCACCAAGGAGGGCCGTTAGTAGGACAGGAGCTGGCAACCTTACGCCAGCATATTCCTAATATTGATACCCGTGTTGCCGCTATCTACCGTCAAAACAAAGCGCTACTACCCAAGGGCCATACCGTGATCGCTGAGGGTGATGAGGTCTTCTTTATTGCTGCGCGTAAAAACATCCGTGCAGTCATGAGCGAAATGCGGCGCGTCGACCACAGCTACAAACGCATTATGATTGCCGGTGGCGGTAATATCGGCGAGCGCCTGGCAGAAAGCTTAGAAAAAGAGTATCGCGTCAAACTGATTGAGTTTTCTCATGCCCGTTGTGCTGAACTGGCTGAAAAGCTGGAGCGCACGGTCGTCCTCAATGGCACAGCAACCGATAAAAACCTGCTGCTGGAAGAAAGCATAGAAGAAACCGATATTTTTTGTGCTGTCACCAACGATGATGAAGTCAATATCATGTCTTCCATGCTGGCTAAACGCCTGGGTGCAGGCAAGGTGATGACCCTGATCAACAACGCCGCCTATGTTGATTTGGTCCAGGGCGGGGAGGTTGACATTGCCTTCTCACCTCAACTGGCAACGATTGGCAGCCTGCTAACGCATGTACGCCGTGGCCAGGTAAAAAACGTTCACTCACTGCGCCGCGGCGCTGCTGAAGCTATAGAAGCGGTCGCAGTAGGTGATGAAAAAAGCTCCAAACTAGTGGGTAAATCGATAGAAGAAATCCACCTTCCTGAGGGGGTCACCATCGGTGCTCTAGTCAGAGATAAGGAAGTCCTGATCGCCCATGATGACTTGGTTATTCAACCCGATGACCAGGTTATCCTGTTCTTGATTGATAAGCGCAAAATCCGTGAGGTGGAGCAGCTCTTTGCTGTCGGTATTACCTTTATTTAATTCCGGGTAAAGAGTAAAACAGCCAGCCCAGATAGCCCAAAAAGCTTAAGAGTAAGGCGACACCTTCTAGGCGAGTGACTCGCTCCTCTCCTGGTCGTCCCCAAGCAACAGCAAAGAGCATTAGAGTCACTAGCAGTAAAACCGGTAGATCACGGTAGATGACCTCTGGCTCTAAAAGGGTGCCACTGGCCAGGAGTGCGGGTATCGGCAAAACAGCCAAAAGATTAAAGAGATTGGATCCAATTAGATTTCCGAGCACCAAATCAGACTGGCCTTTACGTGCTGCAACCAAGCTTGCTGCCAATTCTGGCAAGCTAGTTCCAAGAGCAATGAGAGTTAAGCCAATCAGGGTTTCACTCACTCCCCAGCTTAAGGCCAGCTCCACCGCCCCCCAGACCAAGAGGCGTGAACTCAGCACTAAGAAAAGCAAACCCAGGATGAGCCAAAAAAATGCCTGCCTCTGAGTAAGGGGTTGCCGACTCGCCTCAACTTCTTCCAGTAAAGCAGCACTTTCCCCCTGGCGGGCCAACCTGTAGCTATAGCCTAAAAAAATCACTAAGCCCACCAGCAAAACCCCACCCTGCCACCAAACCAAGCGCTGGTTCAACAGCAGTAAAGCTGCCATCACCGTCACCACGAGCAATAAAGGTATTTCTTTGCGTACTAAACCCGTAGCGACTGAAACAGGCGTGACCAAAGCGGTTAAGCCTAAGATCAAGGCAATATTGGCAATATTGGAACCTAGGGCATTACCTACTGCCAAGCCGGGACTGCCATCGAATGAAGCCTGAACTGCTACCAGCATTTCAGGTGCCGAGGTTCCAAAGCCCATCAGCAGCATGCCGATGACTAAAACGGGCACGCCTAGCTTTTCGGCAACAGCTGAAGCACCCACAACAAAACGCTCCGCACTCCAAACGAGCAGTGCCAAACCCAGGATGACGGCTAACCATTGAACAAACATGCTTGGGCAACCTCAGCAATTAATAAGTTGGCCTATTCTACGCCTAGGCTGCGGCCTTAGTCGCCTTTGCAGAAGCAAAACAAAGCACTAGACTGAAATTAAAATAAAAAACTAACAGGAGACAACTCATGGCCAGAGTATTAGTAGTTGATGACGAACCCAACATTGTTTTGTCTTTAGAGTTTTTAATGCAACAAGCTGGCTTTGAAGTAAGCACTGCTGCTGACGGTGAAAGCGCTCTTGAATCTGTGTCCACTACCCCGCCGGATATTCTGCTGCTGGATATTAGCCTACCAGGTATTAGTGGCTTTGAAGTGTTAGAGCAGCTACGTCATCAGGCCGCTTTCAAGCAGCTACCCATCATCATGTTAACAGCGCATGGCCGTGAGGTTGAAAAAGAAAAGGGGATGGCTCTAGGAGCCGATGATTACATCACTAAACCCTTTTCAACCCAGCAACTGGTAGAAAAAGTCAAAACCTTGCTAGAGGAAAAGCAAGGCGGCCACTAGGGAGACTCGCCATGCCACCACGTCAACGCCTGCTCGGCTTTTGGTTAGCGCTAACCGGCGCTAGCTTTTTTATAGGCCTTTTTGCTGCCCTCTGGCTAAGCAGCCAAGCTGAGCTGGCTCTTTCGGCGCAACTTTTGCTCTGGTGCTTAGGTCTAGCGCCTAGCCTGCTACTCTTGGGCCTCGGCTATCCGCTGGAATTACGCCTATTTCGTCCACTGCGCCATCTGCAAATCCAGCTGGCCCGCCTGGTCGCCAATCCAGATGCTAAAAGCGACTATCCCCCTGAAGGCTGGCTGGCTCCACTGCAGCCTGACTTGGATCGCCTGCGTCAAGGCTGGCGTCAAGATCGCGCACAACTGAACGAGGCAAAAATTCAAGGTGCCAAGGAAGCTGCTCGCATCCGCCAAGAATTAGAAGCCTTGCTTCAGGTGCTCCAAGTTCCCTTGCTGCTGTGTGACCGCCACCAACGCTTATTATTGTTCAACCCTGCTGCCGAAACGCTTTTTGCGGACAACCCTGCTTTGGGTTTAGGGCGCAGGCTTGACGAACTGCTTAAAGCACCCAGCTTAATGGATGCCTTACAAAACCTGCCTAAGGACGGCAGTGCACGACAGCTATTGCTTCCCTACCAAAAATACTGGCTGCACTGTGATCTAAGACGAGTACTGGCAAGTCAAGGCGAAGCCTTAATTACTCTGGAAGATGCCACCGAACATCAGCGCTCAGATCAACGCTGGCGTCAGCCCCTGAGCAGTCTGCTGCCTGCTTTACGAGGCCATGCCGCCAATCTCGCTACCGCAGGTGAGGTTCTAAGCAGTGGTACTATCAACCCAGATTTAAACCAGCGTCTACAAACAGCCATACACCAAGACAGCCAAGCACTGAGCCATTTGATCCATGACTTGGGCCAGTTGTTGGAAAAGGTCAACCTGGATCAAGGCCGCCTGACCGATACCTGGTCTAATGATCTTTGGCTGGCGCTTGCACCTAGCCTGGAACAGCAGCAGTTCACCCTCACCCCTTTAGGCATTCCGGTTTGGTTAAAAGCCGACAGTCCCAGCCTGTTAGCGCTCCTGCAAAGGCTCTTGATCGAACTCAACCAAGCCACAGGAGAAAAGCAGTTTGAGGCTGAAGTCCAGCTAGGTAATAAGCGTGTTTATTTGGATCTGATCTGGCAGGGTAACGCTTTACCTTTGAACCTTTTACAGGACTGGCAAGAACTACCCGTCAGCGATGAAGAGCTGGCTCCAAAGCTGGGTGATTTGCTGCGCCGCCACTCCAGTGACTGGTGGAGCCTAGCCGATGATGGCGGGCAGAAAGCTCGCTTGCGCCTGCCTTTGCCTGCGGCAACTCGTGTTTACCCACCGGCACCGCAAATAGAAGCCCGCCCTGAGTTTCATGATTTTAGTATTGCTGACTTGCCCCCTCCTTCTTTAACACTAGGGCAACTGCGCCTGGATCAGCTGGAAATGATTGTCTTCGATACCGAAACCACAGGTCTGGAGCTGCGCAAAGGAGACAGGGTAATCAGTATTGGTGCCTGTCGCCTGGTCAAGGGGCGGCTGC
>SKIX01000094.1 GCA_007116195.1 Marinospirillum sp.
ATATACCTTGTTGTTGCGTGTAAAGATGGCGGGCTACTAGAGCATTGCGAATGGCGTTGGCGCTAGAAGCAAGGGGGCCACTGGTTGGCAGAAATACACCGATATGCTGAATTCGGTTTTGGCTCAGCTCAGCGAGAAGCTGTAAGTCTTTTGGCAGCTGCTGTGCGGCTGGGTGCTGAGGCCACCTGGCTTGCCAGTCAGCGATTCCCTGCTCAAACAGGTCAAAGTTTTCTGTGACCTGCTGTCGTAAAGCGGCCAGTTCAAACCAGCCTTGAAGGAGGTTGCGTTGCTCCTGAGCTGCCAAAAGCTGCAGAGCTTCGCCGCTGAGCTGGTTTAAGGTATTCCAAAGGTTGTCTTCTGCTTGCTGAAGTTGCTCGCCTGTTGTTGCCTGCTGGGTTTGATTGAAATAATGACGCACAGCAACTTCATAATGGCCGGTTAGAGTAAAGGCTTGAGCTCTTAGGCCTTCCAGTAAGAAGTACTGCTCTCTAGTTAAGGAGTCAAGGGTTTCAAGTTGCTGATTAATGGCTTGAAGCGCAGGACGCCCTAACTCTAGTGCCAGGTTATTTTCGACAATCAGTAGCAACAGCTGCCAGCGAGCCAGTTCAGTGAGTGGTTGAGGGTCTAGATTGAGAGCTAGCTCCAAACTCTGCTGGAATTGCCCTTGCTGTGCTAAAATTTGCGCCCTTTCTAGCTGTAAAGCCTGAGCGATGGCATCAGGGTCACTCGTCGTAACCAGGCTCGAGTGATCTGCTTCAGAGGTGGCTGTGCTACTGCAACCGCTTAGGTAGCTAAGAACTGCACAGATGGCTAGCAAAAGGCTTAATTTCTTGAACACCTTGATGATCCTTTGCTTGTTAAAGGTTCAAACCTTAAAAAATGGAAGGACTAGCATGACGACAAGCACTAACCCTTCAGCTCAGGCTAACCTCTTACAGCCATCTTTAGAAGAGTCAGGCAAAAAAACACCCTGTTTGTATGTTGTTGCCACGCCTATTGGAAACTTGGATGATATGACTGGGCGAGGCAGGCATATTTTACATCAAGTTGATGTGATTGCAGCAGAAGATACACGCACAACAAAAAAGCTGCTCCAGCATTTGGGTGTTTCCAATGCTTTACTTTCTTTGCATGAGCATAATGAACAAGCAAGAAGCCAGCAACTTATTCGGTTGATGCAGCAGGGCCAGCAGGTCGCTTTGGTTTCGGATGCTGGTACTCCCTTGATTTCTGATCCAGGGTTTACCTTGGTGCGTGAAGTTAGGGCTGCAGGCTTTGATGTCCTGCCTATTCCTGGTGCCAGTGCAGTGATTAGTGCGCTTAGTGTTTCGGGTTTGGCGACCGATCGCTTCTATTTTGTTGGTTTTGCGCCTGCCAAGGCTCAGGCAAGAAAAAAACTTCTGGAAAGTCTGCGTCATCAAATAGCCACCCTTGTCTTTTACGAGTCACCACACCGAGTTTTGGCCACACTCGAAGCAATGCAGGAGGCTTTTGGTGCAGAGCGCCAAGTGTGTTTAGCGCGCGAAATGACCAAGTGTTACGAAACCTATATTCACGCCCAACTCGCGGACTTGATTGCCAAAGTAAAGGCAGATGCAAACCAGCAACGCGGTGAACTGGTGTTGGTTGTTGAGGGTTTTAAGGGCGAAGAGGTTAGTTTGGCCTGGCAGGAAGCAACGCGCTGGCTGGCTGAGCTGAGTAAAGAAATGTCGCCATCATCAGCGAGTGCCCTGGTAGCCAAAATGACGGGAATTAAAAAGAAGGCCTTGTATACTTGGGTTGTTGAGCAGGGAGCAGCAAGCAAGACTTGAGCCGGTTGGCCTTTGCCTATATCCTTGCACGGCGAAAGTCGGCTGGACAGTCGCTGCTACTGAGTTTCAGTAGGGGAGGAAAGTCCGGGCTCCGAAGGGCAGGGTGCCAGGTAATGCCTGGGAGGCGTAAGCCTACGGAAAGTGCCGCAGAAAATATACCGCCGATGGCCTTGATGGCACAGGTAAGGGTGAAAAGGTGCGGTAAGAGCGCACCGCGCGGGTGGCAACATCACGTGGCAGGGTAAACCCCACCTGGAGCAAGACCAAATAGGAACCCTTAAGGCGTGGCCCGCGTTGGGTTCGGGTAGGTTGCTTGAGTGCTGGAGCGATCCAGCGCCTAGAGGAATGGCTGTCCTCGACAGAACCCGGCTTATAGGCCGGCTTTCGCCCTTATTTTACATCCAGGTTACTTATGCCCAGCAATTTAAAGACTTCTGCTACCTTCGCTACCTCCTCTGCTGACCAGCATTTAACCGTTTTGCTTGAAGAAGCAGTGAATGCTTGGTTGACGGATCCATCAGGGGTTTATGTTGATGGTACCTTTGGTCGCGGTGGCCACAGCCGTTTACTCTTAGAGCAGCTTGGTGAGCAGGGGCGTTTGTTGGGCATCGATAAAGACCCTCGAGCTTTAGCTGTAGGTCATCAGCTGGCTGCTGAAGATGCACGCTTTAGGATTTGCCATGCGTCCTTTGCTGATCTTCCTCAATGTTTAGAGCAAGCTGGCTTACAGCAAGGCCTACAGGGTATTTTGCTTGATCTGGGTGTATCCTCACCCCAGTTGGATGAAGCCGCAAGGGGTTTTAGCTTTTTGCATGATGGCCCTTTAGATATGCGCATGGATACGACTCGTGGTATGAGTGCTGCTGAGTGGCTGGCTAGTGCTGACGAGAAAGAAATTAGCGATGTGCTTTTTCAATATGGTGAGGAGCGTCACGCAAGACGTATGGCTCGTGCACTTATTAAAGCGCGACAGGAAGCACCCATTACGCGCACCAGTCAGCTGGCTGAAATTATAAAAGCAGCCAATCCGAGCTGGGAGAAGCACAAGCATCCTGCAACACGAGCTTTTCAAGGCATTCGTATTCATATCAACCAAGAACTGCAAGATTTGCAAAGGCTACTTGATCAGGCTTTAGATCAACTCGCACCGGGTGGTCGCCTGGTTATTATTAGCTTTCATTCTTTAGAAGATCGTATGGTTAAGCGCTTTATGCGTGCAGCCGCTAAAGGTGATAGTCATTTGCCGCCGGGTGTGCCTTTTACTGATGCCCAGCTAAATCGCCGCGTGCGTTTGCTGGGTAAGGCTATAAAAGCTAGTGCCGAAGAAATTGAGCGTAATCCACGAGCACGTAGTGCCATTATGCGCATCGCAGAAAAGTTGCCGGAGGCGAGCTAAATGACTAGGCGGGCGCTCATTCTTGGATGGGGGCTAGGATTACTCAGCTTTATTCCTCGTCCAAGTCGGCCTTTATTGGCTCTGCTAGGAGTGGCTTTGGTGGTGGTGATTAGTGCACATGCTTTGGTTCAGGTGACTCATCAAGCGCGTTCACACCACGTTCGTTTGCAAACTTTACAGGGAGAGCGGGATGCACTACAAGTTGAATGGAGTCGCTTGTTGTTGGAAGAAAGTGCCTTGGTTAACCCGGTACGTTTAGAGCAGCTGGCTGGAGATCAATTTCAGCTGCGTTTGCCTGAAGCATCTGATTTAACGATTAAGGTCATTCAGTGAGCAGTGTCCAGCAGCAAGAGAGAGGTGTTTCTCCTTGGCGTTTGCGGCTCGTTTGGATAGTGCTCGCAGCGCTTTTGTTGGTTGTGATTGGTCGTTTGGTGCAGCTGCACTTGTTTGAAAGTGAGTTTTTAAAACGTCAGGGTGATGTGCGCACCTTGCGAGTTGAGCCCATACAGGCTTACCGTGGCACTATTACTGACCGTCATGGCGAGCCTTTAGCCATGAGTTCCCCGGTCGCTACTCTTTGGATTAATCCGCAAGTTTTTTCTGCTGATGTTCAAGCTATTGAGCAGCTGGCTTCTCGATTAGGTATGAATCCCAAGCTGCTGGAGCAACGTATTCAGCGTTTTTCCAGCCGTGAATTTATGTATTTGCGTCGCCAGGTTACTCCTGACTTGGCTGAAGAAGTCCTGGCTTTACAGTTGCCGGGGGTCTATGCGCTTGATGAATATAAACGCTATTATCCGAGTGGCGAGGTGGCTGCCCACCTAGTTGGCTTCACCAATGTTGATGAGCAGGGACAAGAGGGCTTAGAACTGGCCTGGGATCACTGGCTGCAAGCTGCGCCAGGTCGCAAACGTGTGCTCAAAGATTTACGTGGTCGGACTATTCGTAATCTTGCTACTCTTCAGGCGGCCCGACCCGGACAAGACCTCCAGCTCAGTTTGGACTTGCGTTTGCAGTATTTGGCCTACCGAGAACTTAAGGCGGCTGTAGAACAGCACCAAGCTGTAGCGGGCAGCCTGATTTTGCTGGATGCACAAACGGGTGAAGTGTTGGCTATGGTCAACCAGCCCTCCTGGAACCCTAATAACCGCTTGCAGGTTAATCCTGCGGGTATGCGCAATCGTGCCCTGGTTGACTTAATGGAACCGGGTTCGGTTGTTAAGCCCTTTAGTGTTGCGGTCGCGCTTGAGTCGGGTATTTTTTCAGCTGAAGATGTGATCGACACTTCACCTGGAGTCCTGCGTCTGGCTGGCCAGACAATACGTGACTTTCGTAATTATGGTGAGCTGACAATGGCTGGAATCTTGACGCATTCCAGCAACGTTGGTGTGGCTCGCATGGTGCTGGAGCTACCAGAGGAGTTATTGGTTAACTATTATG
>SKIX01000096.1 GCA_007116195.1 Marinospirillum sp.
GTTGGTAATGAAACCGGCCTGGGTATTATGCCCCTGGATGCCTTAAGCCGTGCTTATGGTGATAAGGCGGGTCTGTTGCACCAGCGCCTTGCATGTATTTGTGATTCAGTCACTCTGACAGTGGCTGGCCTACCTCTAAACGTTAAACAAGGGTAAGTTTTACCTAATTAAGTTAAGTCTAACTGAATACTTGTTTCTTGATTTCGCGCATTGAATTCAAGATAGCTAACTGGCTATAGTGGAACCTTATTAGCAAATTAAGGAAGACTGCTATGGTCAGTATACGAACCTCCCTTATACAGCTTTCAATTTTAGCTTTTTTTATCGCTCTTCTGGCTGCTGGATCCAGTTTTTGGCTAATGAACAGTGCAGCTAGCACCCAGGCTAACTATATTGAACAAGACAGTGCAATTCAGCAGGAAATGACCCGTTTATTTACTGAGTCAATCGGTTTGCGTTTAGCAACCTTATCTCGATTGGCTAACCCTGATTCAGCTCAGCCTACACTCAGTTTTGCTCGCGCTCTTAAAGAAATCGAGGCGGCGACTCTAAGCCTGCAGCAGCTTCTTGTACAATTTAACAAGCAGGATAAGCAGGTTACTGAAATTCTAACATTAAAAGATGCCTGGCTTACTCAGGTACAAAGCTTGATGGAAGCAGCAGAAGCTGAAAATAGAGTGGCGATAGAACATCAGTCGCTTCCTGAGGGGCAAGCTTGGCAAAGTTACCGTAACCCTTTTCTTGAAGTGATAAGCAGCTACTCTAAAGCTTCTCAGCTCACTTTGGATGCAGCAGAGCAGCAAAGAGCCACAGCCATTTATGCTTCTGTTCTGGTTTCAGCTGCTTTGCTCGTTTTGTTTGTGCTCTTTGCCTTCAATATCATGCGTCGTGTGGATCTAGCATTAGGTGGCGATCTTGCACAGGCTGTGAAGTTAACACGGCGTATGGCTTCCGGTGATTTTAGTGCTGTTATTCAAAATAAAGGCTGTAAAACCAGTCTGCTTGGTGCCTTGGCATCAATGCAAGATAATTTAAAAGAAGCCCTAAAGGCAACGATAGACGCCGCGCAAAAAGTCGGTGAAAGCGCAGTTGCCATCGATAAGATCACTTCAAAAACTCATAGGGTTGCAGAGTCTCAAGTTGACCTGGCTGCTGCAACAGCAGCCAGCGCCAAGGAGTTGACGGCCAGTGCTGCCCAGGTTGCGCAGAGTATTGCTGAGAGTGATCAAGAGGTTCGGCAAGCCAGAGAACGGCTGCAAACTTGTGAAAGCTACATAGATACGACCGCGGTCGATATTGAAAGTCTGTCTGGGCATGTGGAAGCTGTTGCGGGTGATATGGATGCTCTCAAACAGCAAACAAACGAGGTGCAAGAAGCGATCACCATTATTAGAGGAATAGCCGAGCAAACTAACTTGCTAGCCCTTAACGCTGCAATAGAGGCAGCAAGAGCAGGTGAGCAAGGTCGAGGTTTTGCTGTTGTTGCTGATGAGGTGCGTGAGCTGGCTAATCGCTCTGCGCTTAGTACCCAGACGATTACAAGTGTTATTGTTGATCTCGTTAGTAAAGCGGATGAAGCAGTAAAAGCTATGCAGCTAAGCCAGGACTTAACTGTGAAAACTAAAAACAACTCTCAGCGCGCACTTCAAGAGCTACAGTTGTTGGTGGCTGCTATGAATGCTGTGTCCAGCAAGAGTGCAGAAATAGCAGCTGCATCTGAACAGCAATCGACTACAATCACAGAGGTAACCGACAATGTGCAGCGCATCCAGAGTCTGTCTGAAGAAAATGCAAGCCTGGCACAAGAGTCATCACAGATAGGCTCAGCGCAAACTGATATCGCTGATCGGCTTGATCGCAACACATCGAGTTTTCACCTTTGAGCTGCCAGTAGAACGAAAAGGTTTTTTTATGGATTCACCCGATTTAACGCCTTTGAGCGAAGCTGAGAAACACCAGTTAGCAAGCAAGCTTAGCCCTGAAGCTCGTCATGTGTTGCTGAACCAAGGAACAGAGCCAGCTTTCTGTGGTGGGCTGCTGGCTCATCAACAGGCGGGTGTTTACCACTGCGGGCTCTGTCATTTGCCGCTGTTTTCTTCACAACACAAATTTGAGTCCGGGAGTGGATGGCCGAGTTTCTACCAGCCTGTTAGCGAGGCTCACTTGCGCTACCTGCGTGATACTTCTGCTGGTATGCTGCGTACTGAAATCCGCTGTACCCGCTGTGATGGTCACCTTGGCCATGTGTTTGAAGATGGCCCTCAGCCTACAGGCCTGCGCTTTTGCTTAAACTCGGTTGCACTGGTCTTTTGCCCTCACTGATGGCTTGGGTTAATGACAGTTCTTTGCATACATTCACTTTTGGTAACCTTCCTGCTAGCATGACGTAAATTCTGGTCTGCTCAGGAGGCTGTTACATGGTGCGTTCTTTTTGGGTTCTTGCTGTTATTTTGCTGGTTGTTTCAGGCTGTCGTTCTGAATCTGGCCCTCCAGCCGTTAGTCAATCTGAAGTTCGTGAGCAGTTGGTTAACGAAATAACACGGCTTTTAGAATTTCGTGATCCTGAAACAGCTCGCTTTAGAAATGAAGGCTTTGCCTATTATGATGTTGAGGCTTCAGCTTTTGTTGAAGGTTTTGAACCTAGAGCTTCAGCCTATGTTTTTTGTGGTTTGGTCAGTGGGCTCAACCAGTTTGGCGCTCGTAGTGGCTATAAACCCTTCGTAGCCAACTATTTTCCGCCTGCTGAAGCAGGAGCCAAAGCCGATATTGAAATCGTTTTTCAAGAAAACTCCATGTATCCGTCCTATGCTCAGGACTGCCCGTAATTGCAAGGCGTTAAGGCTATCCAGTGGAATTTTTGCACACCTCAGACTGGCATCTAGGCCGTCTTTTTCACCAGGTTTCTCTGCTTGAAGACCAGGCTTTTCTATTGCAGCAGCTGGTCGAAAACTTAAAACGTCAGCCGCCAGCTGCAGTAATTATTGCGGGTGATATTTATGATCGCTCGGTGCCGCCAGCAGAAGCGATCGCCCTCTTGGATCGTTTTTTAGATCAGGTGCTAGGCGAGCTGAAAATCCCTGTATTAATGATCCCCGGTAATCATGATAGTGCCCAGCGTTTGGGTTTTGCTTCACGTCACCTGCATCAAGCGGGTCTGCATATTTTCACTGATTTACGTCAGCTAGCTCAGCCAGTTACCCTGGAAGTGGGTGATCAGCAAGTGGATTTTTTTGGTATACCCTATGCAGACCCTCAGCTGGTACGAGAAGTGTTTCGCGAAGAGCTGGAACCTGATCAAACGCTTGACTTTAACCAAGCACACACCTTTTTAGTCAATAAAATCAAGCAGAACTGGCAGCTTGGTCGCAAACGGGTATTGATCAGTCACTGCTTTCTGGATGGTGCTAGCGAAAGTGACTCGGAACGCCCTCTGTCTATCGGAGGGGCTGATCGGGTTGACTGGCAACCCCTGCAGGATTTTGACTATGTGGCTCTGGGCCACCTGCACTCTCCCCAGTACAAGGGTGTGGAGTGGATACGTTATTCTGGCTCCTTAATGCAATATAGTTTCTCCGAGGTTAAGCAGCGTAAAGGCGTGCTGCGCGTGCGCCTGCAACCGGCTACTGCTGCCGAGGTGCAGTTTGAGGAGCTATGCCCAAAACGAGCTTTGCGCGTTTTAGAGGGTAAGCTGGATGATTTGTTGGAGCAGGGACGAACTGATCCAGCTAAGGATGACTACCTTTTGGTTCGCTTGCAGGATCGCCAAGCTCTGCTTAACCCTATGGCTCGATTACGCGAAGTTTATCCGCAAGTGCTGCATTTAGAGCGTAAAAAGCTGACTGAAGCAACGACAGCGGGCGTCACTGGCCAGTGCCTGCAACGCAACGAACTTGCGCTTTTTGCTGATTTTTTTCAACAAACCCGCGATGAAAGCCTCAAGGATGAACACAAGGCCTTACTGAGTGAAGTCATTGAGCAGGCTCGTCAAGAGGAGAATGCATGAAGCCTTTGCAGCTCAAGCTTCAAGCCTTTGGCCCCTTTGCTGGATATGAGCAGCTAGATTTTACCCAACTGGGTAGTAATCCACTTTTTTTGATCAATGGCCCCACAGGAGCAGGCAAAAGCTCGTTATTGGATGCTATCTGCTATGCCCTCTATGGTGAAACAACAAGTGGCCGTGAACGACGTGGCGAGCAAATGCGCTGTGATCGTGCAGACCCAGAGTTAGAAACCTTCGTATGCCTGGATTTTCAACTAGGCGGCCAAAGCTACCGCATTGAACGCAAGCCCAAACAGGAGTTGCCCAAAGCTCGCGGTGAAGGCATGACCACCCGTCAAGCTAAAGTCAGCTTTAGTCAGCTGGAAGCTGGGCAAACACAATTACTTGCCAACAAAGCCAATGAAGTCAATGATGCGGTGCAGACTTGCCTAGGTCTAACTGTAGACCAGTTTCGGCAAGTTATGGTTCTGCCCCAAGGCAAGTTTAGGGAATTGCTGTTGGCTCCTTCCAGTGAGCGAGAAACCCTGCTAGGTAAGCTGTTTCAAACGCAAGTCTTTGCCCGTATTGAGCGCTTA
>SKIX01000110.1 GCA_007116195.1 Marinospirillum sp.
GCAAAAGAAGGTTGGGGCCGCGTGGGTGCTAGGGCACTTTTGAGTGCCAGCTGCCAGGGCGTAGAGTCTAGCAGGTCTATTCCTCTAACGATGTGGGTAACACCTTGAAAAAGGTCGTCAACTACAACAGCTAGCTGATAAGCCCAAAGTTGATCTTTACGTCTAATAACTACATCGCCAGCTAGCTTTAAAGGCCAGGTTTGCTGGCCTTGTACCCGGTCATTCCAATTGATGGTGACTTGAGGATCGACAGCAAAACGCCAGGCATGAGGTCGCTTGGGGTGTCGTGAACCGGACCGACAGTAGCCTGGGTAGCGGGTGTGTCCGGCAAGCTCTTTACGTGTGCAGCTACAAGGATAAGCCAGTCCCTGTTCGCTTAGCTGTTGAAGAGCTTCAGAATAGGCCTCCCCTCGTTGGCTTTGATAGAGCACTTGATCATCCCAGGTGAGCCCTAAGGCTTCCAGGGTGTTTAAGATCAGTGTAGCCGCACCCGGCTCTTCTCGTGGTGGATCCAGGTCTTCAATACGCAGCAGCCACTTTCCTTGCTGGCTGCGTGCGTCCAGCCAACTTGCTAAGGCTGTAACCAGGGAGCCAAAGTGCAAGGGGCCTGAAGGTGTTGGAGCAAAGCGGCCAACATATTGCATTTAGCCGCCGATTTGCTTTTCCTTGATTTCAGCAAGGCTTTTGCAGTCAACGCAAAGTGTTGCTGTGGGGCGAGCTTCTAGGCGACGTATGCCAATTTCTATGCCACAGGCATCACAAAAGCCGTAATCACCGTCGTCAATCTTTTCCAGCGTTTCGTTGATTTTCTTGATGAGCTTGCGTTCGCGGTCACGTGTACGCAGCTCCAGGCTAAACTCTTCTTCCTGAGTGGCTCGATCTGCTGGGTCGGCAAAGTTGCTAGCATCCTCTTTTAGGTGCTGAACGGTGCGGTCAACCTCCTCCATCAACTCTTGTTTCCAGTTCAGCAGCAATTGGCGGAAATGTGCCAGCTGCTCATCGTTCATGTATTCTTCCCCCTCAGTGATCTGGTAGGGAACAAAATCTTGTGTTGCTTCGAGTTGTTGTTTGCTATCTGGCATAACCGCCTCGTAACTGAATGAATCATCCTGGTTCGGCTGGTGCCGAATGAAAAAAGACTAGCTTATTTACTGGAAAGTCTAAGAAATTGCAAGGTAAAGAAATAGACTTTGACTAGGAGTGAACAAGTGAATTTAGGTCAGTTTAGTACAAAAGTGACTCTTAGGTCACTGATATTAATAGTTAACCTCTGCCTTCTGGCTGGTTTTTCCAGCGTTCATGCCGAGCCTTGGAAGGCCAGTGAATTACTCGAGCATCCTTTAGTAGGTAAGCTTTGGTCGCTGGAAACGGAGTCCTGGCAAGAACCCGATCAGTGGTTACAAGAGCGCCCCAAGGCCAGTTGGTTGCTCCTAGGTGAACAACATGATCATCCTGATCATCAGCGTCTTGCAGAGATATGGTTAGGTCACTTGGCTGAACAGGGTAGGCTGGGTGTACTGGCGCTGGAAATGCTACAAACACCCCAGCAGGCAGCTTTAGATGCTGCTTGGGGACAAGGGGTTGAAGATGCGGCTGAGCTTGCCTGGCCAGAGCAAGGCTGGGATTGGGCTGTCTATGCTGAGTTGGTGCAGGCTGGCCTGCTGCACTCTCGCCGAGTATTGGCGATTGACCTGCCCAGAGATCAGCAGCTAAGAGCTTATCGTGAGGGCGCCGCGCGTCCAGCACTGAGTGAGAGTCAAGCAGCGGCTCTGGATGAGTTGCTCTATGAAGGCCATTGCCAGCTGCTGCCGCGTGAGCGTCTCAGCCAGATGCGTCAGGTGCAGTTGGCGCGTGATCAGGCCATGGCGATGGCAATGAGCCAAGCGGCTGCTCATGACGGTGTGAATCTGCTGTTAGCTGGGTCTGTGCATGTACGCCAAGATGTGGGTATCCCTCGTTGGCTGCCTGCAGAGGTGGAGGTGGTGAGTGTGCTCTTACAGCAGGTTGTTGCAGATAAAAAAGAGCCCGAAGCCTATCTTCCTGAACCCGTTGATGGGCTAAGGGCCTTTGATTACATCTTCTTTACTCCAGCAATTCCACCTGTCGACTACTGTGAAGCCTTGCGGGGTTCAGGCGCTGATTAGCCCTCCAGCTTTAGATGGTCACGAATGAGCTTAACGAGTGTTTGGCTAGCTGCAGGTGCATCGGTATCGACAGTGACAGCACCAACTAGCTCCTCGTCACTGAGCGGCTCCTTACTAGCCAGCTGCTGCTCTAAAACGGCTAAATCTGCTTCAGCGACGGTTTCACCTGATTGCTGGCGCTTGGCAATACGGCGCTTAAGGGTCGCTTCATCAGCTTTCAAGGCAATAATGAGCGAGGGTAAACCCAGATTTTCAGCTACTGCACGCAGTCGATCTCGCTGCGTGCGCTTAAGATTGGTGGCATCGAGCGTAACTGGGAAGCAGGAGCGCAACACCTGGTCGGCTAGTTGCGTTAGTTTTTGATAAGTTTGCTCGGTAGCTTCAGGGGTGTAGATGCCACCAGCAACTTCTGAGTGACTGAGGGTTTCGGCTTTCAGGCCAAAAAGTCGTTTGCGCTCGACATCAGAGCGAATTCGGATGCCACCCAATTCACGCACAACATTGCGGGTTAGGGTGCTCTTGCCGCTACCTGAGACGCCATAGGTGATCATCAGGTAGGGAGCATGAAAATCAGTGTAGCTTTCAGCTAGGTCGGTATAGCTACGATACTGACGAATAATAGCTGCCTTATCTTCATCATCCAGGCCTGGTTGGCCAAGGCGGAACAGATTGATTTTGGCACGAACCAAGGCTCGATAGACCTTGTAAAAACAGAGTAACTCTAACCCTGCATAGTCACCGGTTTTTTCTAAATAGTGGTTGAGGGTGATATTAGCCAGTTTTTTTAGGCCGCGGTCTTCCAGGTCCATGAGCAAAAAAGCTAGATCACTGATGACATCGCACCAACGAAAGCTGGGGTTGAACTCTATGCAATCAAAAGCAACCACTCGCCCTTGCCATAAGGTGGCATTGCCGAGATGGAGGTCGCCGTGACCTTCGCGGACATAGCCGTCGGCTAAGCGTTGATTGAAGCAGCTTTCTAAGCGCTCGAAGGTGTCCACTGACCAGGATTGAAGCAAGTCCAGCTGTTTCAGCGCTTCGTCGTCGTCCAAGAGTTCTCTAATTTGGTCAAAATTCTGCTGCGCAGGTGCCCAAATAGCTGCAGCACTACCTAAATCATCTGGCGGTGTTTGGCCTGCAAGTTGCTGGTGAAAGTCAGCCATTTCACCGGCTAATTGCAGCAGGTGCTCTTCTTGGAGTTCACCTCTTTGCTGCAAGCTGTTGAGTAGTTGACTGTCGTCAAACTGACGCATTTTGAGGGTGTACTCAAAAGGGTCGCTGGCATCACCAATACGCGGTGCTTCCGGTGTACCGGAAATAGGCAGAACCTCAAGGTAAAGATCGGGTGCCAGGCGGCGGTTTAGCTGCATTTCTAACTCAAGAAACTGCTTGCGCTTTTCCAGACTGGAGTAATCAAGAAAGCCAAAGTTGACAGGTTTTTTGATTTTATAAGCAAAGTCACCTGTTAGTAGCACCCAAGATATATGAGTTTCGCGTATTTGAATGGCCTCAGCTGGATGTGGAAAGGCTGCTGCTGTTTTCAGTGTTTGAATTAAAGTTGTGGGCATTATCGGGCTCCTGCTTTGAGCTGAGCAAAAGCCTTCTCAGCTGCATCTAAGGTCAACTGCAGTTCTTCTTCCTGGTGGGCCGAAGAAACAAAACTGGCCTCGTAAGCTGAAGGCGCGAGATAAACGCCTTGATCCAGCATGGCATGGAAGAACTGCTTGAACTCTTCCAGGTTACACTGAGTTGCTTCAGCAAAGGTGGTGACGGCAGGGGCGTCGGTGAAGAATAACCCAAACATACCACCTGCTTGCTGGGTGGTTAATGCAATGCCTGCCGCTTGGGCACGGCTTTTCAAACCAGAGCAGAGCTTGTTGGCAAAGTCATTGAGTTGCTGATGGAAACCAGGTTGACGTAACTTGTTAAGCAACGTGATACCTGCTGCCATAGCCAAAGGATTGCCGGACAAGGTACCGGCTTGGTAAACGGGGCCGAGTGGAGAAAGATGGTTCATAACTGCTTCCTTGCCGCCAAAAGCGCCAACAGGTAGGCCGCCACCGACAATTTTACCGAGAGTGGTCAGGTCAGGGGTAACCTGGTAAGCCTCTTGGGCGCCACCTAAAGCAACACGAAAACCAGACATGACCTCATCAAAGATCAGCAGCGCACCCGAGTCATCACAGACCTCGCGTAAGGTTTCTAGGAATCCAGGTTGAGGAGGGATGCAGTTCATGTTGCCGGCAACAGGCTCAACAATGATACAGGCAATTTGATCGCCGAGTTCCTTGAAGCATTGGCGCACCCCTTCAGCATCGTTGAAGGTTAGCGTTAGCGTGTGTTTGGCAAAGTCTGCAGGTACACCAGGAGAGGTGGGAACACCGAAAGTCAGGGC
>SKIX01000180.1 GCA_007116195.1 Marinospirillum sp.
CTGTCGAGCCCCGAACTGACGCCTGTGCGTGAACGCACCGCTTTTTATCAGCTGCATGCCGGTCAGCATGAACGGGCCCGGGAGCTCTACCAGGCCCTGCTCGATGAAGAGGCGCTGGACGGCAACAATGCCATCAAAGCCCGTTTTGCGCTGGCCACGGCCCTGTACCGTGAAGGGCTGCAGGAGGCCGCACGCACGGCCTTTAATGCCCTGCTGGATGAACTGCCCGCTGCCACCCCGGTGGCGGCTCGCAATGACCGGCTGGTGGCCTTTGAACCCCGCCGCCTGCAGGTGCAGAGCTATGGTTACCTGGCGCGGCTGAGCGCCACGCCCCGGGAGCGCATTGAATGGCTGGAACGGCGGCTGGAGCTGCTCAATCGCATGCAGAGCCGTGATCGCCGCTACGCCTGGGATGAAGCCGGACGCTACAGCCTGATTCTGAAAACCCGCCTGCAGAAAGCCGAAGCTCATGAAAGCCTGGGTCAGCTCAACCGAACCGCGGCTGAAATGCGTCAGGTGCTGAAGGAAGTTGAAGACTATCGCAAGGCACAGGGACCGGTCGGCAGTGAACCGGTACTGCAGAGTCTGTACAACTACCTGACGCTGGGCAGCTACCACCCCGAAGCCTTCGCCCAGGAGCCCCGGGCGCTGCAGCAGCTGCTGGACGCCACTCTGGAGGAACTGCATCAGGAAATCTTCATGCCGCCGGTCAATCACTACCAGCGCCTGAAAATCCAGTTGCTGCACCAGCTGTATCGCTGGCGTCAGGGCCAGCAGTCGGTGGGGCGTCTGCTGCGGGAAGTGGATGCACTCGAAGCGGACGAAGCCTGGACCGGTCTGGCGCTGACCCGCCCCGATCTGTTGCAGGAACTGAATGAACTGGCTCGGGGGATCCGTCAGCTGGCTGCGTCTAACTGAGCTTTTAGCTGATCAGCATCGAGCAGCAGGTTGCACTGGTCTTGGTAAAAAAACAAGGCCTTAGCAGCCTGCCAGAGTCGTCGACTGGCCAGTAGCGGAGGTAAAGGATGGAGGCTTGCAGCCGTCGCTTCGATCAATTCAATCGAGCCAGTAAAATGCAACTGCCAAGCGGCTCCAGTCTGACTCCTAAGTGTCATCAGGCGCTCTTCTTCATCAGGAGCAGGCTTGCCGTAGCCCAGCAAAGCCTTAAGCTGGTAGAGGTCGCCAGAGGTGTTTAAAGGCTGGTTTTTTGCGGCTAAACGAGAACAACCAACAACCCAGCGTGCCTCCAGAGCCAGCTTAAGCCCTGCTGTGTGTAACAGCACCAGGGGTAGTTGGTAGTGCTTTAGCCGCTGGCTAGCTTTCATCCTTTACCCGCCTGGTAATCAGAAAAGAGCTTTTCCAGTTCCAGTAAGGCAACCGGCTTACCAAAAAAATCCAGCAAAGCCGACACATAGGGTTTCAGGGCTTCAGGCAAGCTTTCAGGCGGATTTTGTAACTGGTTAAGCGGCCAATCGATCACATCAACGAGTTGATCAACCCGAATTCCTGTCTGCATCTGAGATGTTTTAGCTAATAGCAAGCTTGTCTTATTACTTTTCTTCGTGGCTGGCAGCTGTAGCAGAGCTTGTAGAAGAATCACCGACTCAATATCACCACGCACATTGATGACCCCCTCTACTGAAGCTGGCATTCCTGGTACAAAAAAAAGCGGCTCATCACCGGGTAAGACTTCTCGAATCAGCTCCCCCTTGAATGCAAAAAAGCGCCCAGCTAAGGAAACAATAACCAGTTTAACCAAGGGCTCATCAACATTAATGACCGCTTGTGCGGCCTCTTGCTTAATCGCTAACAGCTCATCAACGCTAGGACTAGACATCGCCATTATCCAATACCACTTGATTACGCCCTTTGCTTTTTGCCAAATAAAGGGCTTTATCGGCGGCTATACGCAGGTCTTCAGCGCGCACATAAGCTGGATAGCGACTGATGCCTGCACTAAAAGTGCAATAAAACTCTTTGCTACCTGAACTGAAACGGATTTTAGCAAAATCCTGCCTCAACTCCTCTATCAGCTCCTTGGCTAACTCTGGGGTCACATCCTTAAGCAGAATAGCGAACTCTTCGCCACCATAGCGACCTACAATATCATTGCTTCGCAAACGGTGACGAAGAATACGTGATAAAGCCAAGAGCACCTGATCGCCAGCAACATGTCCATAGGTGTCGTTAACAGATTTAAAGTGGTCTAAATCCAGCATCACCATGCACAGGCTTTCTTGCTTGCGTTTCGCCTGAGCCAGAGCATTTTCAATCAGCTCAGTTGTTGCGGTATGGTTATACAGTCCAGTTAAGCTGTCTCTAACCATTAAGGAATGCAGAGCCCTCATGCGCTCAGCTCTTAAGGCGACGGCTGCAACCAGCTCTTCAGGCACAACAGGCTTGGTAATGAAGCCCTCAACACCCACTTGCATCGCCGAAAACTGCTTTTGGCGATCGGTTTCACTGGATAAATAAACAATCGGCAAGCTTAAATATTCAGGAAATTGACGAATGACTGCTGCCAGCTCCTGTCCAGTACACTCAGGCATGTAGACATCCACCAGTACCAAATCAGGCCTGAATTCTTGCAGGGCAGCTAGGGTGTTTGCTGGCTGAGATAACTGATAAACCAGCATGCCTGCTTCTTCTAGAATTAAGCTATGGTATTGAGCGACCTCAGGCTCATCATCAACAATTAAGATGCGATAGGGTTCAAAGCTCTCTTCTTGCATGACTTCATCCAGTGCCGTTGCCAGCTCCAACGGCTTAGCTGGCTTGGTGAAGTAAGCTAAGCAGCCCGCTCTAACAGCACTTAAACGAGCTTCAAAATCATCTCGGCCTGACAGCACTACAGCAGGCAATTGCTGGCCTGTTACCTTCTGAATATTAGCCAGAGTATCCGTACCTGCTGTTCCCCCTTGCGGAAAGTGCACATCCATAACCACTGCATCAGGTCGCTTTTGCTGCACAGCCTCATCAAAAGCGGAGGTATCAGTAAAGTTTTCAACTTGATAACCAAAACAGCGTAGCTGGTAACTCAGGTGGTTAACCTGATCAACTTCATCGTCGCAAATATAGATCAGGCGTTGTTTACCCTGATTGCTGGCAGCCTGCTGCTCTGTTTGCGAGTTCATTTCAAAGAAAGGCGTCGCCAAGGGGTGTTCACGGCGTAAATCAGTATAAACCAGTATTTGTGCCTGAGAAGCCAGTTCTTGTAGCAGTTGAATTATTCGATCTGGCCACTGAGGGGGTGTTTTGTCATCCGGCAAATCGAGTAGTTGCTGGGTGTAGTCTTCAGCATCACTAGCAATAGCCGCCAACTCATTAAACCCAAAAGAAAAGCCGGTACCCTTAAGGCTATGAAAGGTACGGTGCAAATCGATAGCGGCAACCCTGTTCATACAGGGGTCAGCTTTCAACAGCTTGAACTGCTGTTGCGCTTCTTCCAGACGCTTGGGCAGCTGAGCAATAAAGCTGGCTCTTAGCCTGGCGATCTTTTCCTGTAGCGTCGGTTTGCTAGCATTCATTTGAACATCCTTCAAACTGGGTGGCGAGTTAGGCGTTAAAAAGCTGGTCTAGAACCCTAGGCAAGCTTTCATCTAAATTAAAGTCTTTTAAAACACTGGCATCCAGCCGTGGCTCCTTTTGTAGCGCTTTATCTGGATCATCACCCGTTAGTAGTACAAAGGGTAACTGGCTGCCTTGTTCACGCAGCTCCTGAAAAAACTCAATGCCAGAAACCAAAGGCATATTCATATCACTGATAATTAAACCTATATCAGGATGCTTATTAAGCATCTCCATTCCTTCAGGTGCACTGGCAGCAAGCACAACCTGGTTACCTTCAGCATCTAAAACGGCTGCAATCATTTCAGCCGCCAAGGGATCATCATCAACTACAAGTATTTGCATGGGGTTATCTCCGGTTACTGTTCTTATCCTTGCTGAATCAAACACTAGCCCAACAAGGCTCGCAGAGTTTCAACCAGGCTGCTTTGATCAAAACTGCCTTTAACAATGTAAGCATCTGCGCCTACTTCTATACCACGGCGGCGATCACTTTCTTTTTCTCGCGACGTGATAATGATAATGGGTTTGTTACGGTAGGCCTCCAGTTCACGCAGGCGCGCAGTCAGAGTAAAGCCGTCCATAATGGGCATTTCAACATCAGTAAGAACCGCATCAAAGTCTTCTTGCTGAGCTTTATCTAAACCATCTTGGCCATGCTCGGCCAAGCTCACCTGGTAACCATAGGCCTCTAAGACATCTTTTTCTATTTCACGTGTATTTAAAGAGTCATCAACCACCAGCACTCGCTTGGTTTGCTGTTCATGCACCTGTGGGCTGGTTGCAAGCCTTGCTTTGCGTGATCTTTCCAAAAGCTGGGGCACATGCAAAAGACTTACCAGTTCATTGTGGCCTTTAGTCACCATGCCTGAAATCAGTGGTTGTTGACGCAGGTGCTCCGGTAGCTGTTTGATCACCAAGTCTCGCTCATCCAAGAGTTCATC
>SKIX01000037.1 GCA_007116195.1 Marinospirillum sp.
AGAGTTGAGCAGCTAGGCTTTACCGAGGTGTTTAATCGTCGGGGCGTAGGCGGTATCGAAAATTGGCAGCAGGTGCGTTGTTTGCATACTCAGTATGCACATCACCTGAGTGGAGACAATGCAATTGGTCGTTGGCTGGATCGTGAGTATGCGATTGCTGATCTAATTCCCTAGCAGCCAACAAGAGCTTAGAAGCTGGAGTAGGTCAGCTTCATGGTTTTCTTGTCTTTCAGGTACTGGTTAATAAAGGCCTGGTCTTCCTTGCTGATTTGCGTAATCAGCAGGTCGATACCATAAAGCGTACCGCAAGACAAAAGCACTGAACTTAACACCTCGCCGGTGATTGTCAGCGGATGCTTGACGCCCTGGTGAATAGCCTGCACCTTTAGATAAACCTGAGCACCCTTTCTTAATTGCTTTTCACTTTGAAAGCGCACCTCGGTTTCGCTGAGGTTTTGGGTGTAAGCCCAGTAGCCTTTTAAGGTTTTTTCACCAGCAACAGGCAGCAGTAACCGGGCTTTCCAGTAAGTCGGTGTTGCTTTTGGCTTCTCTGTTGCCGTTTTTTTCATGCCTGCTCCAGAATCTTGACGAGTTTTGTTAAGCCAACATTGTAATTCATGATCTGGATTAAGGTTAGTCCTATTCTGTGGACTAAAATATAAGTTAAACTTTAAGCAGTGGCATTAACAACTTTAATTAGTCTCTGGAGAGAAGATCATGTATCTGGATCAATATGTGGTAGCGAGCTTGGTGCTGGTAGCGGTAATGATCGTTGCTAGCGTGTGGAGTGTAAAAAAACTGAAAGAGCTAATGGCTAAAGACGGCGACGCAGCCAAGTCTGACAAATAATTCTTTGCCTCCAGGTGCTGCACTTAGTGCCAGTCTTGGGGGCTTGAGTTTTGCTCACTGGTTAGTTTTCTGGCACTTAAAGAAATTCGCTCGCCCAGCACTAGCAAGCAGGGTGTCAGTACCAGCGTTAGCAAGGTAGCAAAAGCCAGACCGCCAGCAATAGCACTGGATAGCTGTCGCCACCAATGTGTTGACGGTGCGCCTAAACCCAGGCTAGGTTCCATTAAGTTGACATTAACCCCCAGCACCATAGGCATCAGTCCTAAAATGGTGGTCAAGGCCGTCAGTAACACGGGCCTTAACCTTAAACAACCGGTTTCCAAGGCTGCCTGTACCGCTTCCAGGCCTTGGTGACGGAGTCGGTTGTAGGTATCGATCAAGACAATATTGTTATTCACTACGATGCCAGCCAAAGCAATAATCCCCATGCCAACCATCACGACACCAAAACTTTGCCCAGTAAACAGCAAACCCAAGAGCACTCCAGCAGTGGAAAAGACGATGGCGGAGAGAACCAACAGGGTTTGATAGAGGCTGTTAAATTGCAGCACCAGAATGATCAGCATCAAAAAAATGGCCACAAAAAATGCGGCAACCAAAAAGTTTTGGGTTTCCTGAATGTCGGCATCTTCCCCTGCAATTTGCACTCGGACTCCTTGAGGCAGTTCGGCCAGTAGCGGCCTGAGTTGCTCCAGGCGCTCATCCAAACGGTAACCTGATTCCAAGTCGGCTTGTAAAGTCAGGGTTCTCTGGCCGTTCAAACGCCGCAGGGTGCCCGTTTTAGGCGCAGCAACCGGGGTTACAAATTCACTGAAGGCCACCTGCCCCGCAGGGGTGCTGAAGGTTTGTCGAAGCAGTTGATCCAGGGTGCGATCCGCCTTGGGCAAGCGAATGCGAATATCAACTTCATCGCTGGCATCAGCCGGGCGGTAGCTGCTCAGCAGTAAGCCGGTCGTAGCCAGTTGTATAGCCTGGCCGACGCTACTCACATCAGCTCCAAAGCGGGCAGCCGCTTCGCGGTCTACTTCAAAACGCCATTCAATGCCGGGCAGGCTACGGTCATCTTGTAAATCACGAAAACCACCAAGCTCTTGCAGGTGCTGAACCAGGGTTTCCAGGCTGGCATTAGCTAACTCAGGGTCGTGCGCACTAATCTCTAAAACAACCGGCTTGCCAGCACCTGGGCCTTGCTCCTGCTCACGAAATTCCAGAAGAATACCTGGAATGTCTGCGGTTCTTTCGCGCATTTCCTGCAAAATTTGTGCAGCTGGACGTCGTTGATGCCAATCAATGAACTGAAACTGCAGGATGCCGATGGTGTCTTCCGGCGGGCCACCCCAAGGGCCACCACCGGGTGAACCGGCAAAGGAGCGAGCATAGAGGGCTTGTACTTCTGGCATGTCGAGCAGGCGTGCTTCCAGGCGTTTGACGAGCTGATCGCGTTCGTAAACGGAAAGATCACCTCTTGCTCTTACTTGTACCTGAGCTGACTCTGGCTCTGCCGCTGGGAAGAATTCAATGCCATGGTTGAACTGAGCATAAGCCCAGTAAATAACAGCAATCAGCAGTAACATGCCAGCCAAGGTACTTTTCGGCCAGATTAAGAGTTGCTGCAGGAGCCAGCGATAAGCCTGCCCCAGCGGACTGGTTTGAGCTGGGTTGCTGAGCAATTCTGTTTCAGCCTGAGTTGAATGAGCTGCTGGCTGAGTTGTGATCGGCTGGCGTTGTCCACCAACAACGCTTCCCAGCGAGGGTAGAAAAACCAAGGCCATTAACAAAGAGGACACCAGGCAAAGAATGACGGTGATGGGCAAAAATTTCATAAATTCGCCCACCATGCCAGGCCAGAACAGCAGGGGGAGGAACACGGACAGGGTAGTGGCGGTAGAGGCAGTAATGGGCCAAGCCATTCGGCCTGCAGCCTTGCTCCAGGCTTGTGAGGGTGTCAGGCCTTGATCCAGATAGCGGTCGGCTAATTCTGTAACCACCAGCGCCCCATCGACCAGCATGCCAGCGACAAGTATCAGCGAGAAGAGTACGATGATGTTGAGGGTGTAGCCCAGCGACCAGAGTAGCAGGATGCCCACCAGAAAGGCTCCAGGAATAGTGATGCCGACCAGCAGTGCTGACCTTAAACCCATCGCTGCTATGACTAAAAGTAGCACCAGTACGACAGCGGTCAAAACATTATTAAGCAAATCCTTGAGGGTATTTTCTACCTCTATCGACTGGTCCATAATAAAGTCGATTTCCAAGCCTTCTGGCAACAGCGGTAAAGCGGCAGCCAGCAGGGTCTTAATGTCTTCGACCGTTTCAATGACATTGGCTCCAGCCCGCTTGGTTACTTCCAGCACTAAAGCGGGTTGTCCATTAATGCGTGCAAAGCCGTTAGGATCTTTAAAAGTGCGGTGGATGCTGGCAATATCTGCGAAGGTGACGACCTGCTGGTCACTGACTTTGACAGGTAGACTCATCAGGTCTTGTAGCTCTTCAATAACCCCCGGTACTTTTAAAGCCTGGCGGCCAGAACCTGTATCCAGGCTACCTGCTGCGACCAGGCGGTTATTGCGTGAAACCAGGTTAAACAGCTGCTGATAATCCAGGCCATAGCTTTCTAATGCTTGAGGACTGACCAGAATTTCTAATAAGTCTTCACGGTCTCCGCCGATATCCACTTCCAGAATAGCGGCCAGTCCTTCTAGCTCTTCTTGCAGGCGGCGACCGGTGGCAACCAGAGTGGCTTCATCCAGAGGGCCGGATAGACCGATAGAGAGGATGGGGAAGAGGGCGGTGTTGATTTCGTGTACACGGGGCTCATCGGCTTCAGCAGGTAGCTGGCTGCGGGCGGTGTCCACCTGCTCGCGAGTATTTTGCAAGGCACGATTAGGATCAAAACCGGCATCAAACTCCAGCATGACTGAGGCGTGACCTTCATGCGCGGTGGACATCATCTTGCGTATCCCTTCCAGAGCTTTCAGCTCTTGCTCCATTGGCCGAAGTAACAGCCGCTCGGCATCTTCCGGGCTGACGCCTTCCAGTGACATGGAAATATAAACATAGGGGATGGTGATATCGGGGTAGGCTTCCTTGGGAATACTGATATAGGAAGCCCAGCCGCCAAGCAGTAAAAAAAGCAAGGCTAGCAAAGTGGCGCGGCTGCGGTTTATTGCAGCGTTAATTAATGACTGCATCAGTCATCTCCGCGAACCACAGGGGTGACCTCTTCACCCTCTTTCACATAGCCGCCACCAAGAGTGATGACCTGACAAGAAGCGGGCAAGCCAGCAACCCAAACACCCTGGGCATCGCTACTGAGCAGGCGTACTGGCAGCCAGGCAACCCGCTGCTGCTCATTGACCGTTTTTACTCCCAGGCGACCTTCATCATTCAGGCTTAACAGGGCCGCAGAAAAATAATGAGCGGGCAGGCTGGGCAGCTCTACTTCAAGGGTGGCACTGGCCCCAGCCAAGCGTAAAAGATCAGGGTTATCCAACAAGGCCTGAATACGAAAACTGCGTGTTTGCGGGTCGGCTTGGTGGGCAATAACACTGACTTTGCCTTGCAGTTGTTGACCATCCAGCAGAGTCACGGTAACGGGTTGTCCTTCCTGGAGTTGTTGGACCTGCTGCTGCGGTACCCAGGCTTCGGCTTTTAGGCGAC
>SKIX01000263.1 GCA_007116195.1 Marinospirillum sp.
CTAAGTTTTTTATGCTAAAGGCAGACAAATACCTAATGGCTTGGTAATCTTTGGCCTCGCTGTAATGTTCATCGGCCGACGAGGCATCTTCACCTGTGACAGGAATTTCCTGGTATGCAACCCATTCGCAAGTCAAATAAACTTCACCATGTCTGTTACGACATCCGCGGCCCCGTCCTTCAAGAAGCAAAGCGCTTAGAAGAAGAAGGCCATCGCGTGCTTAAACTCAATATAGGCAACCCTGCACCTTTTGGTTTTGAAGCACCCGATGAAATTTTGCAAGATGTGATGCGTAATCTTGCTACCGCACAAGGCTACTGTGATTCGAAAGGGCTTTACTCTGCGCGTAAAGCGGTTATGCAGGAGTGTCAACGCAAGCAAATTGATGGCGTAGAAATCGAAGACATTTATTTAGGTAATGGTGTCAGCGAGCTCATTGTGATGGCGATGCAGGCATTATTAAATGACCAGGATGAGATTCTTATTCCTGCGCCTGACTACCCTCTTTGGACGGCTGCAGCTCGTTTGGCTGGCGGCAAAGCGGTGCACTATGTCTGTGATGAACTCAGTGACTGGTATCCTGATATTGAGGATATCAAGCGCAAAATAACACCACGCACACGCGGCCTGGTATTAATCAACCCCAATAACCCAACCGGTGTAGTCTATAGCAAAGAACTACTCGAACAGATTATTGAAGTTGCTCGCCAGCATCAGTTAATTATTTTTGCCGACGAAATCTATGACAAAATTCTTTACGATGGCACTCAGCACACTTCTATCGCCAGCCTAGCTGACGATCTGCTGTTTTGTACCTTTAATGGTCTATCGAAAAGCTATCGAGTTGCGGGCTTTCGCTCTGGTTGGCTCATCCTCTCTGGTGCCAAGCACCTAGCTCAAGACTTCAATGAAGGCTTGAATATGCTGGCTTCCATGCGCCTCTGTGCCAATGTGCCTGCACAACATGCAGTACAAACAGCACTAGGTGGCTATCAAAGCATTAATGATTTTATCTTACCTGGAGGTCGGCTGCTTGCTCAGCGTGATCGTGCCTATGAGCTGATAACTCAAATTCCAGGCGTCAGCTGTGTGAAACCCACAGGTGCTCTATACATGTTTCCCAGGCTTGACCCTAAGGTATTCAATATTCAAGACGATGAAAAATTTGCTTTAGACTTGCTGCAGCAAGAAAAGCTGTTAGTGGTACAGGGCACTGCCTTCAACTGGAGTCAGCCAGATCATTTTCGTCTGGTTACCTTGCCACGTGTAGATCAGCTAGAAGATGCTATCGGCCGTATTGAGCGCTTTTTATCGCGTTATCGTCAATAATCTTGAAACTGATCGACAACGACCCTATCTAACAGAAAGTATTTAATTTTTGAGGAGCAGTAAACAAGATGATGCGAATTGGCTTGTTTCTTTTAACTAACCTGGCGGTCATCGTCGTCGCTAGCATTACCCTGAATATTTTAGGGGTAGGTCGCTATCTTGACGCAACGGGTGGCTTGAATCTGACTAACCTACTCATTTTCTGCTTTGTGTTCGGCATGATCGGCTCCGGTGTTTCCTTGCTGATGTCCAAGTGGCTGGCAAAAAAAGGGACCCGCACCCAAGTCATCACCCAAGCACGTAACCAACAAGAGCAGTGGTTGCTGGATACCGTTGCTGACTTATCAAAAAAGGCCGGTATCGGCATGCCTGAAGTAGGGATTTTCCCTTCGCAGCAGTCCAATGCCTTTGCTACAGGCTGGAACCGTAATGATGCTCTTGTCGCCGTTTCTACGGGCCTCCTGCAGCGTATGCGGCCAGAAGAAGTGCGTGCAGTTTTGGCGCATGAAATTGGGCATGTGGCGAATGGTGACATGATCACCCTGGCTTTAGTACAAGGCGTGGTTAACACCTTTGTGATGTTCTTTGCACGTATTATCGGCCACACTGTAGATCGCGTCGTTTTCAAAAATGAAGGCGGGCATGGTATAGCTTTCTATGTTACGACGATTTTTGCAGAAATCATTCTCGGTATCTTGGCGTCTGGCATCGTAATGTGGTTTAGCCGCTTCCGTGAATACCGTGCCGACGAGGCCGGAGCGAAGCTGGCCGGTTCAGGTGCAATGATTAATGCGCTGGAACGGCTGAAAGCAGAACAGAACCTGCCCAATGAGATGCCAGATACGCTAACAGCCTTCGGTATCAACAAAGGACATACACAAAGCATGATCCAGAAGTTCTTTTCCAGCCACCCACCACTGGATGATCGGATCGCCGCTCTACGCAATAAGGCGTATGCCTAAAGGCTAGCTTTTAAGCTAGACTCAAGTGACTTTCAAATTAGGGCTGATATTCAGCCCTTTTTTACAAACAAAAAATGACTAATGAGTCACTCTTGTGGAGCTTTCTCTATGTTTAGTTTGGCAACCATTGGTGGGCGGCTACTGACCATACCTTCTGCAGCTTTATTGGGCCTTTTGCTTTTAGCGGTTGTGGCCTTGAATGCCATCAGCACAACCCTAACTGAGGAAAGGGAAGCCCGAGTTATGGCGGTTATTGACTTGGCAGAAGGTCTAGTAAACCACTATCAAGAATTGGAAAATCAAGGCCAACTAAGCCGAGAACAAGCCCAACAACAAGCTCAAGAGGCTTTGCGTGGTCTGCGTTATGACACAGTAGAATATATTTGGGTCAATGACCTGACTCGACCTGTTCCCCGCATGATTATGCACCCCACAGTGCCCAGCTTAGAAGGGCAGGTACTTGATAACCCCAACTTCAATTATGCGACTCTGGCTCGTTCCGCTGATGGCAGCCAGGTGCAAAACCTAGACCAGGAAAACCTCTTTGTTGCTTTTGCTAATACCGTACGCCAGCATGGCTCAGGGTTTGTTGAATACCAATGGCCTAAGCCTCTTGCTGGCGGCGGGGTAACAGAAGAGCGCTTTACCAAACTCTCTTATGTGACCCTTGACCCTGAGTGGAACTGGGTCTTGGGTTCAGGTATTTATGTCGATGATGTGAGCGATCACTTTTGGGCCCTGGCTTTACGCATCGCTCTGTTAGCCAGTGGTGTTATTACCGTTATTTTAGCCTTGTCATTATTTATTCGTCACTGGGTGTTAAAGCAGCTGGGTGGTGAAGTTGCACTGGCTCGCCAAGTTGTGAACCAGGTTGCACAGGGTGACTTTACTGCAGGCCTTACTAATTCTAAGGCCAGCCCTGAGAGTGTGGTTGGTTCAGTTAGTTTAATGGCAAGCCAGTTAGCCGAGATGGTACGCAATATTCGAGAAGTGTCAGAACGCCTGACTCTAGCAGCAACCGAGTTAAATCAGGTCGCAGAAAAGGGCTACACCACTCAGGATCAACAAACCCGTGAAACCGATCAGGTTGCTATTGCTATTCATCAAATGAGTAAGACTATTCTTGAGGTGGCAAACAATGCGCAACAGGCTTCGACCTCAGCAACGGCGACCGACAGTGAGGTACTGCAAGGAAGGCAGGCGGTTCATCAAGCTGGCGAAGCCATTAGCCATCTTGCCCAACAAATAGAAAAATCTACAGCTGTCATCAACAAGCTCAGTGATGATTCCAATAATATCGGCAGTGTTTTAGAAGTGATTCAAGATGACGCTGAGCAAACCAACCTTCTTGCATTAAACGCTGCGATAGAGGCAGCACGCGCAGGAGATGCAGGTAGAGGCTTTGCCGTAGTTGCAGACGAAGTGCGAGCTTTAGCTAGCCGCACGCAGCAAAGCACAGAAGAAATTCACCGCATGATCTCTTTGCTACAGGAAGGTGCTCAACAAGCGGTTAAAGTGATGAGTTCCAGCATTCAAGAAGCAGAAGCGACTGTTGCAGCCTCAGCTCAAGCTGAGCTTGCTTTAGACTCGATTACCCAGGCTGCTGAAGCCATTCGTGATATGAACCAGCAAATCGCTACAGCTGCTGAGGAGCAGTCCAAGGTAGCCGAAGAAATCAATCAAAGCGTGACCAATCTAGTCGGCTTGTGTGAAGAAAGCTCTGCAGCAACCGAGCAGACCCACAGCTCGGGTAAAGATCTAGCCAACTTGGCTGAAGAGCTTAATCAGCGTATTCATCGTTTTAAGGTGTAATCACATCAAAACCTAGAGCAGCCAGAGCCTCGGCCTGGCGGGCAGTCGCCACCTGCACCTGCAGGGAAGCTAACTCACGTCTTACTGGGTAGTTTTTACGTAACTGCTGATAGGCTTCAGCTGGAGCCAGCTGCTCTAATGCTCGTTTTAACCGTGCAGCATCTTCACGTGGATCATAAACCAGTAAGGCGGCTCGCCTGGCCGCCTCTTCTGCAGACCAGCCAGGGTTAAGCTGCAAGCGGGCTGCCGCCGGTGCGGGCAAAAGCGAGTCTAAGTGAACCCTCACTTCCAGCCCCCAAAAGTTACACCAAGCTTGATAGATGGCTTCGGTACCACGACTCTTACCTTCCAGGCTATAACCAGCAATATGAGGTGTCGCCAGAGTTAAGTGTTGCAGCAGC
>SKIX01000011.1 GCA_007116195.1 Marinospirillum sp.
CCAACATGAGCCCACTCTTCTTCCAGATCACGCTCCATCACCTTACGGTTAAGCAAACCGGTTAATTCATCCAGCTCAATCAAAGAGCTAGTTACCTGGTTGCGCAGTTGATCAGCTAGCTCATTAAAGCGCTGAATGGAACGTAAAAAATGGGCATAGCTGGCTGAGTCTAATTGCTTAGCCTTGGCTTTTTCTTGCAAAGCATCAACCTGCTCGACCAAACCTTGTTGATGAACGAGTAAACGGCGAAAAAATACAGGCTCATCCAAGGCTGCCATATAGGTTTTTTCTAACCAAGCCAACAAACCTGTGGCCGCTTGAGGGTCAAAACTGGGATCTAAGCCTCCCTCAACTTCAGGAAACTGCAGTTTAAATAAACAGTTGAGTAAATAGTCTTCTTGAGCACGCAAGCTGCGTCGCAAATCACCCAGAAAAGAGTCCAAATCCTTGTTGCTTTGGTCATTCATTGTTAAGCCTTTAAGTGAGTCCTGCACAGATTAAATGCGACCCCTAGCCTGCCGCAAACAAGGTAAAATTTGAATGGCTGCTTAGGTTTTAGCTAGCAACAACTACGGTTGCGACCCGAATTTTTAGCGCGGTACAAAGCCTGATCTGCTGCCTCTAACCAGTCCCGGGCTGAATCAAAACTGGACTGATAGCTACTAACACCCAAGCTTACGGTAATCTTTAGCTGCAAGTCACCCTGCTGAATCACAGCTGCTTCTATGGCTTTACGCAGCCGCTCAGCAACCTCATAGGCACCCTCTGCAGAGGTGCTGGGCAGCAGCAACACAAACTCCTCACCACCATAACGACCTGCTAGATCAGTGATTCTTGCCGTTGATTTCAGTTGCTGGGCGACCTGACGAATCGCTTCATCACCCAGGGTATGCCCGTAGGTATCGTTAACCTTTTTAAAGTGGTCAATATCAAAAATAATCAGGCTAGCAGGCTCAGCACTGCGCTGTTGGCGCAAGAACTCTTGCTTTAAGCATTCTTCCCAGTAACCGCGGTTATAAAGCCCTGTTAAGCGATCGGTTCGGCTCAATTGCGCTAGCTCAGCATTCGCTTGCTCCAGCTGCAACTTGCTCAGTGCATTTTCGGTAACATCGTAAACCAATAAACAAACTTGTGAGGTGGTGTTGTCTATTCCCTTCAATGGCATCCAAGTCAGGTTTTGGTACATTAAATGGGTGGCGCTGGTTAAAGGGCGGTAGCTGGTAAACTCAAACAAGCGAGCTCGCTGCTCCCAGGTGGAGTAGGCTGGGCTGCCCAGTTTGAAAACGGCATCCAGTTTGCGTTGCAACCAGGCATGGGGTAGTTGCGGAAAAAGCTGCTTCAGATTTTGACCCACAGCTTGGCTACTGCGGATACCTGAGTGGCTTTCCATAAAGCTATTCCAGAGCAGAATTTTATTATCAGCGTCCAAAACAACCAAACCCACATCCACTGTTTGTAGCATCTGCGCCATCCAGTGAAACTCGGTTAAGTCATTATTTTGCTTAAGTGTCATCTTAAATATCCAGTTCGCTCCACCAAAGCAGGTTGGGAGTCTTGAGTAAACAAGAGAAGCAAGTCGAAACCCACATCCTGCTCGGGCAGGATATACTCTATCTCAACGGCAAGCAGTGGCTGATCAGCCAACTTATCGATATTAAAAATTTCAGTTAACGAGGCCTGACGACCTAAGATAACGGGGTGGCCCAAACTAAAATTGATATCGAGCTGTTCAGCAAAACCTTTTAAACAAGCGCCAGCCAGAAGGCTAGCCACATCTGTTAATACTTCCAGATCACCTGAGGCCTCCTCAGTTGGAGAGATGGACAGAACCTCTGCCAAGGCCGACAAGCAGACATCATCTAATAGAATCAAGGCCTCACCGGCAATACCTGCACCGATAAAACCCTGCGAGCTAGCAGATACACTCTCCAAGTCTTTACAGGCTAACTGCCCTGGCAGCTGATGGTAGCTCAGCTGCTTAACCTGAGGTACAGGTAAGTGAATATAGGTATTGAGCAACTCACCTAAACGCTTACCCGCCTGGCCCATAGCAATATTGAGCGTCTCCTGCATTAAATCCAGCAGGCCCAGCTCTTGGTTAAAGCGTGCTAGCTCTTCAGCTGTCTGCGGCTGCGCACTGCTGATAATGCCGTAGTCTTGTAAAATCTTCGCTAGCACTTGAGTATTAATCGGCTTTTGGATAAAGGCCAAAGCACCCAAGCTCAGCACTCGCTGCTTAGCTTCAGGCTGAACATCACCTGAAACCACTAATACTAAGCAACCTAAGTCCTGCTTACGAATTTCTTCAAGCACCTCAAAGCCATCCATGACCGGCATATTCAAGTCCAGAAACAAGAGGTCTCCCTTGCCTGCACGAACAGCATCCAAGGCTTCGACACCATTGCTGGCAAAACTAACACTAATATCCCAACCACCCGGTAAAGACTTAGCCAGCTGCTTACGAGCCAAGGCTGAATCATCGCAAATAAGTAGAGGTAAAGTCATACAGGTATCCTAAAATCCATCTAAGCAAGGCCAAGTCAGCCGCTACCTTAGCATAACTCGGACATTCCAAACAGAAGAAACATCCTGCCTGCTACTTATAAGCGGGATTGATAACCCCGCTGCCCCTGGGGCTGTTATTTAGCAGCTTGTTAATTTATAGTTTCAAAGTCAATAACCACAAGACACTTTAAATTCAAGGAAACTAAGGAGATAAACACATGGGTGAGAAGGAAGCGCTGACCATTGCATTAATTGGTGCCGGCCGTACAGGTACGCCTTTACTCGAAGATTTACTGCAATACAGCTACATACAAGTTCTCGGTGTTGCCGACCAAGATGCCAGCTCGCCAGGAATGCAACTCGCCAAAGCTAAGCAAATCTCCTGCTATCAAGAGCCGATGCAGCTAGTGCATGACGTCGGTGAGGTCGATATTTTAGTTGAGGTTTCTGGAGACAAGACACTCAAAGGAACGATTAAAGAGCACTATGAGCAAACAGAAAACCGAACAACACTGATCGTACATGATTTACTGGCTAGGCTAATGATTAGCCTGAGTGACCGCAGCGACCACTTAGTGCCTTCCTATCACCCAGATGACAAAGGGATAGGTTAAAAAGGGATAGGTTAACCTGACCTTCGCTGCTTCCTTCAAGGCACCGGATACTGCCGGTGCCTCTAACCTAGCCTGATGCCTGCGGAGATCAACCCTATGCATTTAGTCGGTGTTTATGGCTCTTTACGGCAAAACTTGGAAAATAGCCACCTACTGAAAACCAGCGAATTCCTGGGTGAAGCCCTGACTCAACCAGAGTGGACTCTCTTCGACCTAGGGCCTTACCCAGCCTTGGTACCTAGTGGCACTACAGCCGTTGTTTTAGAGGTTTACCGTGTAACCCCTGACACCCTAGCTCATTTAGATCACTTAGAAGACTGCCCAGATTGGTATCAACGCCAAACCCAGGCCACTCCTTGGGGCAACTGCTGGATCTATATTCACCCACAGCTGACCGCTGAACACCACACTCCTGTACCAGGTGGTGACTGGAAAGCCTATTTTCTTGCCCGGGCAAACAGCTAGTTAAAAAAGCAAAGAGCGCTTATTTAAGACTCTCGAAAACGTTAAGACACTCGAAAACGGCTAGCTTGCTCTTGCAGGCCATTTGCTAGCCGAGCCAACTCTTCACTTGCTGCTGAGGAGTGCCCTGCCGCTTCGGCTGCCTCACGACTAACATCATTAATTGCCAGAATACGCTGATTAATCTCTTCCGCAACGGAGCTTTGTTCTTCTGCAGCACTAGCAATCTGCGTGTTCATATCGTTCACCGTCGCTATCGCAGCGGCTATCGTCTGCAAGGCATCATTTGCTTGCTCCGAATAGCTGACCGTTTCCTGCACTCCGCTTTGTCCACTGCTCATGGAGTCGACTACCTTTTTAACACCCTGCTGCAACTTCTCAATCATCGTTTGAATATCCGAGGTCGATTTCTGGGTGCGTGAAGCCAGTTCTCTTACCTCATCAGCAACGACAGCAAAACCCCGACCCTGCTCACCGGCTCGAGCTGCTTCTATCGCTGCGTTAAGAGCAAGAAGATTGGTTTGCTCTGCGATGCCTTGAATCACGTCAATAACTGAACCTATTTGGTCGCTTTCATGATTTACCTGCTCGACAATCGCAGTCGACTCAGAAAAAATCTCAGCCATGAGCTTTATCTTCTGTTGAGTCAGCTCAACAACCTGCTGGCCTTTTTGTGACTGAGTATCGGCTGCAACTGCACTTTGAGCCGCAGCCGCGGCATTTTGCGCGACTTCTTGTACTGTTGTTGCCATTTCATTCATGGCAGTCGCTACCATTTCTGTTTCACTTTGTTGCCTTGCCATACCCCGACTGGATTGCACACTAATCGCGGACATTTCTTCAGAAGCGGCAACTATTTGATCTATAGCC
>SKIX01000145.1 GCA_007116195.1 Marinospirillum sp.
AACCCGGTAAAGCGTTTTTTTCTGCGTACATTGCTGGTTGTTTTAGTCGTTGCCTTAGGCTTGGGCGGCTACCAGTATGGGCGCTGGAGTATCTGGCATGAGCGGGGCACAGCGGTTGTTGAAAGAGATGAACTGCGAGAAGTAACGCGTGAGCAGGAAGAAGAGTTAAAAGATCTGCGTCGGCGCGTTCTTGTTACTGAGAGCAGTAATGCTGTAGATCGCCGTGCTTATCAAGAAGTTCAGCAAACAGTTCTTAATTTAAATGCTCGCATCGCACAGTTAGAGAACGAGCTACACTTTTACCAGCGAGTTATGGCCCCGGAAACGGTAGATCAAGGGTTGCGTATTGATAGCTTGGATCTGCGTCCAGCTGGAGAGGAGCGTTCCTATGAGTACCAGGTTGTCATTACCCAGGTTACTGACAATAATGCTTTTATTGAGGGCCGCGCTTTAATTAGTTTAGTGGGCACGCGAGGGCAAACGAAAAACGTTACCCTGCCCTTAAAAGATGTATCTGAAGAGGTTGATGATTTAAGTGTACGCTTCAGATTTCGGTTTTTTCAAAATGTAACGGGCAAGCTTACTTTGCCTGATGATTTTGAGCCTGAAAAAGTACAGGTGATTTTGCAATCAACAGGAAGTAGAGCAATGCGCATTGAGCAAGAATTTGACTGGTCCACCCAGGAGGCACTGTAAATGTTTGGAAAAAATGCTCCTCCGAGTAATCATTTTGACACCCTGATTTCCAGTAAGGCAGAAATCGTGGGTGACATTCACTTTTCAGGTGGCTTACACGTTGATGGAAAGGTTTTTGGCAACATAGTTGCTGAGGATGACTCTAAGGCTGTGTTGCGCGTTAGCGATAAAGGTGTGATCGAGGGTGAGGTCTCTGTGCCGCATGTTATTGTCAATGGATCGATTGCTGGCGACGTTCATTCTTGTGAGCATTTAGAGCTGGCGGCCAAGGCGGTGGTTAAAGGGAATATTTTCTATAACACCATTGAAATGGTAATGGGTGCTCAGGTTGATGGTCGTATGGCTCATAGGTATAAAAATACCAAGGGTGGCGAGAAGCCAAAAATGCCGAAGCAGGTGACTCGTGAAAAACCCACGACTACGCAGCTAGCAAGCTTAGAGGATAAGGCTGTACTGGATAGCAAGTCATCGCCAGCAAGCAATAAGCCTCAGTCAGCTGTAGCAACTGAAAAGCCTGCTATGGCAGTAAAGCACCCGGCTGGTGGTGAGTCTAAGTAGAGAGGGGTTTTATTCGGTCTTAAGTGCTGCTGAACAATACTTGACTAAATAGCTAGGTTAAGCCAAACTCTGGATAGATATTTTGGAGCTTTGTTGATGACTTCTGCTGTAAGTTTTGTTCCCCAAGCCTTGTTAATTACTCCTGCGGCTGTTGCCAAGGTGAAGTCTTTGACGGCTGAAGAAGGTAACGAGCAACTGGTTCTGCGTGTTTATGTCACAGGTGGTGGTTGCTCGGGCTTTCAATACGGTTTTGACTTTGCTGATTCTATTGCAGAAGACGATACTGTGATTGAAGAGCAGGGTGCCCGCTTCGTGCTGGATGCGCTGAGTTATCCTTACTTGGTAGGCTCAACCCTCGATTATGAAGAGGGTTTAGAGGGTTCTCGATTTAAACTTGTTAATCCTAATGCATCGGCTACCTGCGGCTGCGGGTCTTCCTTCTCGATTTAAATCAATTTCCTTGTAATCATGCAAGGTTTTCTATATCAGAGCCATGAGCGGGCACGTCCTGGGCAAAGCAGGCCCAGTGGAACCTGACGCTCGGCCCCTGTAACCCCTGGTAAATTACCGCTTTTCCCGTTGAAGAAGGCAAAAGCCAGCCAAGCAAAAGCGAGTGCTTCCATTTGGTCTTCGGCAACCCCTAAGGCAAGAGATGACTGACAGAAGCGGGGTGCTAGGTTTTGCTGTAAGCGCTGCATCAGAAGGTCATTTTTCGCTCCCCCGCCTGCTATGAACACCTGGCTCTTGGCCTCGGGGTCGAGTTCTGCAATAGACTGGCTTAGTGTAAGGCTGGTGAGCTCGACGAGCGTTGCCATCACCTGGGCTGGATTTAAGTGTGCAAGCCTGGCCTTACCAGCTTTTTGCTCCAGCCATGCCAAGTTGAACTTTTCTCTACCTGTGCTTTTGGGGGGTGGGGCCTGGAAATAGGGGTCATCCATCAGTAGATGCAAAAGCGTTGGGTCAAAAGGGGCGCTGGCAGCATAGCGGCCCTGTTCATCATAGAGCCCTAGCCCTAAATGTTGATACCAGCTATCGAGCAGTGTATTGGCAGGGCCAGTATCAAATCCAAGGCAGTCCCCGGACGGAGGAAGCCAGGTAATATTGGCGATGCCACCCAGGTTGATTAAAACGCGTGAGGTTTTCTTGCTGCCGCAGTAAGCAAGATGAAATGCAGGTACTAGCGGTGCGCCCTGCCCTCCGGCTGCTAGATCGCGCTGACGAAAACCATAAACAATATGCTGTCCGGTATGCTCTGCGATGAGCGCCGGGTTTAACATCTGAAAAGAAAAGCCTAGCTCAGGGCGATGCTCTAGAGTCTGGCCATGACAGCCCGCTGCAATTAATTGGCAGTCATTTGGAAGGTGGTAGCAAAGAGCTTCTAAGTGCTCTGCATAAAATAGAGAAAGCGCTCGTTCCGTCTGTGCCCAGGTCGTGAAATCTAGCTGAGGCGCTTGAGTTAAGGAGTTGAGTGCGTGTCTTAGACTCTCTGGGAAGGGAGCGAAGGCATGATGCAGTAGCTCAAAGTTAGAGTTATCAAAACGGGCAAGCACACCATCAATGCCATCCAGGCTGGTGCCTGTCATAAGCCCTGCATAAACAGATCGCATTAGTGACCTCTGACGAAGAAAAAGAATAGGGGGTATAATCTTTTACTGGTTCCTTAATCCTGAGGATTAAGCACAGCTGAGAGCTTAAGGCCCAGCGAACGTAAGTGAAAGGGTAAAGCATGACTAACCAAGAAGCGACACTGGCCATCATTAAACGAGGTGTGCACGAGGTTTTAGTTGAAGATGAGTTGAAGGCAAAGTTGGCACTGGGGCGCCCCTTGCTGGTTAAGGCCGGTTTCGATCCTACAGCACCAGACTTGCATCTAGGCCATACTGTTCTTATTAATAAATTGCGTCAACTGCAAGATCTGGGGCACCAAGTTTTATTTTTAATTGGTGACTTTACAGGACGCATCGGGGATCCTTCAGGAAAAAGTGTTACTCGCAAGCCGCTGACAGAAGAGCAGGTGATGGAGAACGCGCAGACCTATAAAGAGCAGGTCTTTAAAATTCTTGATCCAGCTAAAACCCGTGTTGTCTTTAACTCTGAATGGATGGGTAAAATGAGCGCGGCGCAGCTGATCGGCCTAGCTGCCCAGTCGACTGTAGCTCGGATGCTGGAAAGAGATGATTTTGAAAAGCGCTATAAAGGTAATCAGCCGATTGCAATTCATGAATTTCTCTATCCACTGATTCAGGGCTATGACTCGGTTGCACTTCAGGCTGATATCGAACTAGGTGGTACAGACCAAAAGTTTAATCTGCTAATGGGGCGCGAGCTACAAAAAAGCCAGGGGATGGAGCCGCAGGTGGTTATAACAGTGCCCTTGCTTGAAGGCCTGGATGGCGTGCAGAAGATGTCCAAGTCTTTAGGGAATTATGTGGGTATCGATGAAGCGCCGGGCATCATGTTTAATAAGTTGGTTTCTATGCCGGACAGCTTGATGTGGCGTTACTTTGAGCTGCTTTCTTTCCTCAGCCTGGAAGAAATCGAAGGCCTGAAGCGCGATGTAGAGCAGGGAGCGAATCCGCGTGATATCAAAATCCTGCTGGCGCGTGAGTTGATCGAGCGCTTTCATGGTGCAGAAGCGGCAGCCACTGCACACAAGTCGGCGGGTAATCGCCTGGCTGAAGGTGAGCTGCCTGAAGATTTGCCAGAGGTTGAAGTTGGGCTTGAAGGTGAGGCTGACTTGCCAATCGTTGCTGTTATTAACCGAGCAGGCTTAACCACTAATGCTGCTCAGGCTAAAGATGCAGTAAAGCGTGGTGCTGTTAAAGTGGATCATCAGGAAGTCGATGCCGAATGCCGTTTGTCTGCAGGTAGTGAGCAGGTTATTCAGGTCGGTAAGAAGAAGTATGCGCGGGTGCGTTTAGTTTGAATGTAAAAAAATTTCAGAAAGCACTTGCATCTTCAGATTGAGTCCCTATAATACGCCTCTCTTGTCGGGGAGGCCTTGAAAAAAGGCGCTGGCAAGAGAGTGCAGGGATAGCAGCAAGCGTTTGATTTTCTTGTGGTTTTCACGAAAAAAATCAAAAATAAACGCTTGACACTGGAGAGGAACGCTGTAGAATGCGCTCCACTGATTCGGCAGCTTGGCTGCACAGAATCA
>SKIX01000046.1 GCA_007116195.1 Marinospirillum sp.
CTGCTCAGATCTTGCTACATCCACTTGATCACGAAGTGAACCAATAAGCAGCCAGTTGCTAGCAAAAATAATAGCGATCAAAAGGCCGAGTAAAGCCACGCCTTTAATCAGATCCGGCCATTGTCCTGCTCTTTGCAAATCCAAATCATCTTTTTCTAAGCGTTTGATCGCTCTAATTTGCGCTGCTAGCCAGGTGCGCAGGCGCTGTGTGGGCAGGTTGGGCTTTTTCATTGCCGGTCCTCCACGATAGGCAACAGCAAGTCAAAGCGGCTGGCGCCTAGGCTTTCATCGGTTGTTAAATTGCGTAGCCGAGGCTCTCTAAAACGCTGCTGCTGTTCCAGGCGACGCATCCACTCGGATAAAGCCTGAGAAGGGGTGGCGTGGCCTTGAATAGTGATTTGATTCCTTTGCCTTCTAACATCAGTCAAATAAACACCATCGGTAAGACTGGCAGTTAGCTGATCTAAAAGCTCAATCGTGATAGGTCGCTCACGCTGCAGCTCCTGAATAACCTCAATTCTTTGAAGCAGCTGTTCCCTTTTTTCACGCAGAGCAGTGACTTCTTTAATTTCTTGATCCAAGATGTTCAGCTGGTCACGTATCAACTGATTTTCTTCTTGCACAGCTTTAATAGATTGATTATTGCTCCACCACCAGTAGCCACTCAAAGCCACGGCCAGTATTAGCGTAGCTACCGTTAAATGAAGAAACTGGGTCTGTTTTAGCTGGCGTTTTTCTTCACGCCAGGGGCGTAGGTTAATCCCTTGGCTCATGACTCCATCCTCATGGCTAGTCCACAGGCAATCATCATTGCAGGTGCATCTTGAGCTAAGGCCGCTGCATTGACCTTGTCACTGAGTGCCATTTCAGCAAAAGGGTTGGCAAGTAATGTAGGTGTACCTAAATGAGTCTGAACCATCTGTGGTAAACCATCAATGGCAGAGGAACCACCAGCAAGCACCAGGTAATCAATATCATGGTAGGTGGATGAAGAATAAAAAAGCTGAAGTTGACGCTCGATTTGCGATAAGGCAGCAGACTTAAAAGGCTCTAAAATCTCAGTTTGATAGTCGGCTGGCAGGTTCCCACGCTTTTTGGCAAAGCCTGCTTCATCTCGTGACAGGCCATAATGACGTTGAATTTCATCAGTCAGCTGCTTACCACCAAACATTTGGTCACGGCTATAAATGATTTCACCGTCACTTAGAATATTCAGTGTTGTAGTCGTTGCGCCTATATCGGCGACAGCAACTATCTGACTGTCTTCTTTTTTGGGGAGCTGGGTTAAAATAAGTCTTAACGCTCGCTCTATCGCTAGGTTTTCAACATCAATCACCACAGGCTCTAAGCCTGCTTCCTCCAAAACATGATCGAGCTGCTCAGTCGTCTCCTTTCGGCAAGCAACCAATAAGACCGGCTGGGTGTCATCTTCCTCATTGAGTGGAGGCAGGCGCATGAAATCGATAGCAACTTCATTGAGCGGATAAGGGATATGCTCATCGGCATCAAGCATAATTTGAGCTTCCATTTCCTCATCATCTAAATCGCGTGGCAAACTAAGAGTGCGGGTAATGACTGACGCAGAAGGAACAGCGACAGCTGTGCGATGAGTTGTTGGCTGCGTTCGTTCAATTACCCGTTTAATGCTGCGCGCAACCGATCTATAATCCTTAATACGACGATCGCTAACCGCACCACTTTCTAAAGGCGCAACCCCGTAGCTAGCCACCTGCAAGTGGCTGCCTAACGGATGAATTTCAAGAAGCTTAACTGCTGATGAAGTGATATCGACACCAATAAGTGGCTTTTTTTTAGGGCGCAAGAAAGGAAAATCAGGCATCCTGAGCATGGTGGCTTCATCCTAAGCAGTAGCGAGCAAACTTTTAGAGTTACCCGAGGTCTTTTGTTTCTGATTGTAATAGGTTGTGCAAACATTTAAAAGACCGTTAGAAGCTGGAGTTTATACAGCAAAATGCAGGCATTAAAACAAGTTTTTCAATATTTATTCTGGCTGGGCCTTGCCTGTGCAAGTTTTGTGGGCGTGTGGGCTTTGGCTATGGTGCTCTATTACTGGCCGGGATTAAATGAAGAAGTTGCACAGCTGCAGGATGTAGAAACTCTACTGAGCGAACAGCTTGAAATACCTATGCGCATCTACTCGGCAGAGGGACTGCTAATCGGTGAGTTTGGTGAGTACAGGCGCACCCGTGTCCATTACGATGAAATACCACGACGCTACATTGAAGCTTTACTAGCCGCTGAAGACGCTAACTTCTACGAGCACCCAGGTGTGGATGTTCGCGGTTTAATGCGGGCTACAGTGCAGCTGCTGGATACGGGACAAATCCAGTCAGGTGGCTCCACCATAACCATGCAGGTGGCAAGAAATTACCTGTTGACCCGTGATCGTACTTTTGCCCGAAAAATTCGTGAAATTCTTTTATCTTTGCGAATGGAACAGCTCCTGACCAAGCAAGAAATTATGGAGTTGTATGTTAACAAAATTTACCTGGGTCATCGTGCTTACGGCATCGTAGCTGCTTCCGAAGTTTACTATGGTAAGCCGTTACATGAATTAACCTTACCGCAAATTGCGATGATTGCTGGTTTGCCTAAAGCACCTTCTGCCTACAACCCCATTACCAATCCGCGCCGTGCCTTGATACGTCGCAACTGGATTTTGTCGCGCATGTATGGGCTAGGCAAGATCGATGATGCCAGTTTCGAAATGGGGTTGCGTGCTCCCGTTACAGCCAGCTTGCACCCACCGCATCGAGAAGTCTTTGCGCCCTATGTTGCTGAGTCGGCAAGGATTTTTACTTTAGGGGCCTTTGGTGATCAGGCTTATACACGTGGACTTAATGTTTACACCTCGATAAAAGCCAAACACCAGGAGGCAGCCAACCAAGCGATCAATCAAGGCCTGCTGGACTATGATCAGCGTCGAGGTTGGCGTGGTGTTGAACGCCAGAATATTCCTTTGGTTATAGAAGAGGAGCGAGTAGAAACCGACGCCCTTGCTGAACTGGAAGCAACTCAGTCTGGCGGTATAGAACAGGTTCAGCAGGCTTTGGTAGATCCCAGAGCAGAGCGTTTACAAGTGGAATGGGGCGAAGACTTTAGCAACTGGTTAAGAGAGTTGGATTCGACACCCGTTGTTGGTGGCTTACAGCCTGCTATTGTTATGGATTCCTGGCCAGAAGGCCTGCGTGTACTGCGTCGAGGTGGTGAAGTCGTAGAATTGCCGGCCGAAGCCTTTGCTTGGGCGGGCCGCTACCACTCCCCTTTTTGGAAAGACAGAAACCCTTTGCCTGGACAGCGCCTGGCTTCTAAAGGTGACTTGATCAGGTTAAGGCCTAATAACTCTGCTGACTTGCCTTGGGTGCTTGCTCAGCTACCTAAACTTGAAGCAGCTTTGGTTGCTAAGGAAACAGATACTGGTCAGGTGACGGCCATGGTTGGAGGGTTTGATTTTAACCAAAGCCGATTTAATCGGGCGCAGCAGGCAGCACGTCAAGCGGGCTCTGTGTTCAAACCTTTTGTTTATTTAGCCGCCTTAGAAAGAGGCTATACACCGGCAACGATCATCAATGATGCCCCTGTGGTCTTTGAAGATGAAGCCCTGGAAGATGTTTGGCGACCCCAAAACTCCAGTGGCACCTTTTATGGCCCAACGCGCCTGCGTGAAGGGCTGTACCGTTCAAGAAACCTGATTTCTATACGTATACTTAACTATGTAGGGATCAGTCGAGCTATAAATTATATCAGTCACTTTGGTCTAGCGCCTTCTGACATGCCAAGAGACCTCTCTTTATCCTTGGGTAGTGCCAATATCACTCCCTTTGATATCAATCAGGCTTACGCTATTCTTGCTAATGGTGGCTATCGCATTGAGGGGCACCTGGTCACTCGGATTGAAGACAATGAGGGCGAAGTGCTTTACGAAGCTGTTCATCCACGGGTTTGTCGTAACTGTGATGAGCAGCAAGAAAGTTTGCGCTTATCCGGTGTTGATTTTCCAATAGCCAAGCGAGATGTTGACCCCCGAGCCGTCTATTCCATGCACTCCATCTTACGTGATGTCATTGATGAAGGCACAGGTCGACGTGCGCTTGTCTTGGATCGTCAGGATATTCGCGGTAAAACTGGTACCACCAACCAGCTACATGATGTCTGGTTTGCTGGCTTTAACCGAGATCTGGTGGCCACTGTCTGGGCGGGTTTTGATCAGCCCGGAACTACGGGTGAGTATGGTGCCAACTTAGCGCTACCCATGTGGATTAACTTTATGCGGGTTGCCCTGGAGGGCCAGCCTGAGCGAGTCATGGAGCGCCCAGAAGGCTTGGTTACTGTGCGGATTGATCCTGAAACTGGATTGCGTGCTCCGCCGAGTCAGGACAA
>SKIX01000230.1 GCA_007116195.1 Marinospirillum sp.
TGATTCGTGCGCGGCTTATCTTTCATCACGAAGCGGACCCGCAAACAGCTGAACGCGTGTTTTTGCAGCAAGAGCCGAGTCAAGCAGGGCGTCTTTATGTACAAGCTTTAAAAGCACAGCAACAAGAAGCCTGGCCTCAGGCTCAGCAGGTGTTGAAAGAGTTGCTGGATGAATACCCTGATTGGTTAGCACTGCACTTTTTATTGGCAGAAGCCTATTTAGCCGCTGATGACTTTGCAGCTGCTAAGCAGGTGTTGGAGGCGATACTTGCGTTGGTGCCCCGCTATTATCCAGCACGTTTTTTACTGGCTGATCTCTACGTGCAGCAGGAACAGTGGTCGACTGCACGCAGGGAGTGGCGGCAACTCACACAGCAAAGACCCAAGGACCCAGAGCTTTGGTTTCAATTGGCTGAGGCCAGCGGTAAGGCAGGTTTTGTGGTTGAGGTGCATCAAGCTCGAGCAGAGTACTTCCAGTTGACCGGGCGTTTTCGCCAAGCATTGAACCAGCTGGATCTGGCAATACAAAGGGCTGCGGACAGCCAGGAGTCCTGGCAGTTGCGTGAAGTGTTACGTGAAAGGCGTAGAGAGCTAGAGGAGCAGAGAGAGCTGATGGACCTCTAGCTCTAGAAGTTAGGGCTAGGCTAGTAGCTCTTGGGTTGTGGCGAGTACTTCGGCGGCATGGCCAGGCACTTTGACTTTGCGCCACTCTTGTAACAGCTTGCCTTGAGCATCAACTAAAAAAGTGCTGCGTTCTATGCCAAGGTGCTCCTTGCCATACATTTTCTTTAGTTTGATGACATCAAAGATCCGGCAAAGGGTTTCGTCAGGGTCGCTGATAAGTTCAAAAGGAAAGGCATATTTGGCTTTGAAATTTTCATGTCGGCGCAAAGAGTCCCGTGATACGCCAAAAATTTCTACTCCGAGGGACTGAAACTCAGGGTAAAGCTCAGAAAAGTCCTTGCCTTCGGTTGTGCAGCCCGGTGTGCTGTCTTTGGGATAAAAATAAATCACAAAAGGCTTACCTTGCAGTTGGCTCAGGGACACCTGAGTATCACTGGTTGCGGTAGCAGTAAAATCTGGCAGGGGGTCACCGACTGTTAAGCTCATCGTTAAAGGGCCTCGTAAAAATCTTAGTGAGTTCAGCTCCCTAAAACTATAACACACGCGCTAATTTGGCTAAGCGATTAAAAAAATGCCTGTCAGGCCCCAGCAACGCTTGAGCCTGAGCGCTTGAAAAGCAACAATAGGCAACTAGCAAGCCTAACCCGTTTTGGAGACACCGCATGATTAAAGGCAGCATGGTTGCCCTAGTAACCCCTATGGCACTCAATGGCGACGTTGACTGGGACGCCTTGGATCGTTTGATCGACTTTCATCTAGATAATTTAACTGATGGCATCGTTGCTGCAGGCACAACGGGCGAGCCTTCAACTTTAAGTTTTGATGAGCATTTTGAGGTCATACGCCGTGTGGTCGATCGGGTCAATGGCAAGATTCCGGTTATCGCAGGCACGGGTTCTAACTCGACCAAAGAGGCCGTCGAGCTCACGCGCTATGCCAGTAAAGTGGGTGCGGACTACTGCTTGTCGGCTACGCCTTATTACAACAAGCCAACGCAAGAAGGCCTTTATCAGCATTACAAGGCGATTGCTGAAGCCAGTGAGCTGCCCATTATTCTTTATAATGTGCCTGGGCGTACAGCGGTAGATATGCATAACGAAACAGTGCTGCGTCTGGCCGAAATCGATCGGATTGTTGCGCTAAAAGATGCTACTGGAGACCTGGAAAGAGCCAAGTTTTTGGTTGATCGCTTTAAAGGTAGTGATTTCAAGCTGTTCTCTGGAGATGATGCTACGGCCTGTGAATTTATTTTGATGGGTGGACAGGGTGATATTTCAGTTACGGCTAATGTTGCTCCGCGACAAATGCATGAAATGTGCAAAGCAGCCTTGGAAGGTGATGCGACTCGAGCTCATCAGATCAATACACGCTTAATGCCTTTACACACAGGCTTGTTTGTTGAATCCAACCCGATTCCAAGTAAATGGGCTCTGTATGAAATGGGGTTGATTGAGCGGGGTATTCGCCTGCCTTTAACTCCCTTGTCTGAGAAATACCGAACGACCATTCACGAAGCCCTGGAAATGGCTGGAGTGCTCAACTAATGAAGCGGCTTTCCCCCTCTCTCGCTTTCAGTATGCTGTGCTTGGTGTTTGTAGCTGGCTGCAGCAGTAGCCAGTTTCGCGATCGTACTGCTGACTATGGTGAAGCTGAAGCAGTTGAATATCCGCAGCTTGCTGAACTTAAAACCGGTGATGCCATGCCGATACCTGCAAGTGATTTGCCGGCCCAGGCACGCCGTGGCGAAGTACAGCGTCCTGAACCGCTGCGGGTTAGAGAGGCTGATGCCTCTTTAGTAGAGGAAAGGCGTGATGAGGAAGGCGTTTGGCTGTTTGTAGAACGAAGCCCAGCAGAAGTCTGGCCTGCACTGCAGGGGTTTGCTTCTGAGCAGGACTTGCCGGTGGAAAGCAGTCAGCCACGCCAAGGGGTCATTCGTTTTTCTGCTGATCAGGCCAGCCAGTTGGCGGCACAGCAGATTCAACTTCGTCAAGGGGTGCGCCGCTCCACCTCTGAAGTGCGCCTGGGATCAGTCACGGAGGACGGTGAGTCACTGAGTTTAAGTGAATATGACCTGACCCGATTAATGGCTCTAAAAAACTATCTGCTCGTCAGCCTAACCGATGAAGATCAGCGGGTTTCGCGTCAAGCCCAATCGCTGCATGCTCAACAGCAGTTGCGTTTGGTTGATCGTGATGAGCGCCTAGTGCTGGTATTTCGCCTAGACTATGACCGAGTTTGGAGTGAATTGACACGTCTGCTAGAAGATGAGTTTGATGATAATCATCAGCAGCTTAATGACCTGGATCGCAGTGCCGGTCGCTTTTATCTGCGCTATGTACCTCAAGATGAAAGACGCCGAGGCTTCTTCGCCCGGTTATTCCGCCGTGGGCCGGGTGCAGACGAGCATCACTATCAACTCTACCTGGCTGAATACAGCAGCGAGCTGGATTTAACACTGGAAGTCGAGCCTGGTCAGGCGGCTCCTGTGGCCGTCGAAGAAGAGCTTTTACGCTGGCTGGAGCGGCAGTTGCGTTGATTTCCAGTCGTATCCGTTTTTGCTCTTTAGGCAGCGGTAGTAAAGGTAATGCCACACTGGTTCAGTTGGGCAAGACTCTGATTTTGGTCGATTGCGGCTTTACTTTAAAAGAGGTAAAGCGGCGATTAGAGCAAGTGGGGTTAAGTCCTGAAGACTTGACGGCCGTTTTAGTGACCCATGAGCATGGTGACCATATCGGTGGTGTAGGTGCGCTCAGTCGTCGCTACCGCTTGCCGGTTTATACAACGGCAGGAACACGCCTTGCCAGTCGCCTGGGAGAACTACCCGACTGGCGACGTTTAGATCCAGAGCACCCCGTTGCTGTGGGTGATCTGGAGGTGTGGCCAGTCACTGTGCCGCATGATGCGCGTGAGCCGGTGCAGTTTATTCTGGGAAATGGCGCTCAGCGCTTGGGAGTGCTAACTGATTTGGGCCGGGTTACTCCTCATGTTGTTCGCCATTACCGCCGTTGCCAAGCCCTGGTGTTAGAAGCCAATCATGACCCTGCAATGCTGGCTAGAGGCCCTTATCCAGCTTCATTAAAACGCCGGGTTGGGGGTGACTATGGCCACCTAAGTAACCAGCAGGCTGCAGGCCTGTTGGAGCAGCTAAACTCGCGTCAGTTGCAACATTTGGTTGCTTCCCATTTAAGTGAGCAGAATAATTGCCCAGATTTAGCTCGGCAAACACTTGCGGCCAGCTTGGGCTGTGAAACGGCCTGGGTTGCGCTAGCTGATCAGGAGCAGGGTTTTGCTTGGCGTGAGCTTTGGGAAAGTCTTTAACTCGGTGTTGCGGGAAGGTCTTTAACGAAGCGTGACTTTTAATGAGCCAGCCTGCTATCCTAGTTCCCTCAAATTTTTGACCTTCTTTTATCTGAATGACCCCTTCGGAGACACTCGTGGAAAAGCGTGAAGAACTCTATTCAGGCAAGGCTAAGTCTGTTTTTAAAACCGATGATGCTGACCTTTTAATCCTTGAATTTCGTGATGATACCAGTGCCTTTGATGGTAAAAAGAAGGAGCAGCTAGATCGTAAAGGCAAGGTCAACAATATCTTCAATGCCTTTATTATGGAAAAGCTCAGGGAAGCGGGCATTCCGACCCATTTTGAAAGGCGCCTGAATGCCCGTGAATCACTGGTCAAATGCATGGAAATGCTGCCGGTGGAGTGCGTGGTGCGCAACATCAGTGCGGGCAGCCTGTGTAAGCGTTTGGGTGTCGAGGAAGGCCAGACA
>SKIX01000147.1 GCA_007116195.1 Marinospirillum sp.
CAACCTGCGCCAAGGCCGCCTGGCTTGCCGGAAAGTCATATAAAAACACGCGCCCCAAGTCTTTTAGGGCCGGCTCCACTTGGTGACTAATAAGCAAATCCAGGCAACCATCACGATCTAGCTGCTCAGCATCTATGCCTGAACAAACATGGCTGGCTTGGCGCAAGTCTTCCAGACTCGCGGTGAAAGGATGCAGGCCAAGCACATCAATAAAGGCCTGTTTGTAGCTTTTCTGCAGGTAGTCAGCGGGGCCCAAGAGGCTAGTAACCAGCTCACACACTTCCTGTTGCAGCTCGGCTAAAGACCAGCCAGGCCGATACCACTCCAGCATCCAAAATTCGGGGTTGTGCCTGCGACTCACCTCACCATTACGAAAACAGGGGCCGAGCTGATAAATGGGGCCACTACCTGCTGCCAGCAACCGCTTCATAAAAAACTCAGGTGAAGTTTGCAGGTACAAAGCAAGCGGCTGATCAAAGCCATCAAATTCAGTCGTAAAAGAGTCCAGCCAAGGATCTGTCGATCCACCACGGCCTAATAAGGGTGTGGTGACTTCAAGAACCTGGCGTTGGGCAAAAAACTCGCGGGTGCTGGCTAAAAACTCAGCGCGCAGCTTCAGTGTTTTCAGGTCTGCACCCGGTTGCCAATCCATGATTACCTACTTAGGCGCGGCTAACATACTCGCCGGTGCGCGTATCAATTTTGAGTTTTTCACCTTCATTAATGAATAAAGGAACGCGGACAACCGCACCGGTCGTCAGGGTTGCGGGTTTGGAGCCACCCTGAGCAGTATCACCTTTTAAACCGGGGTCTGTTTCCGTAACTTCCAGCTCAATAAAGTTGGGTGCCGTTACATTGATAGGTGCACCGTTATAAAGGGTTACGGTATAAACCTCTTGCTCTTTCAACCACTTGCTGGTGTCACCCAAGGCTTTTTCATCGGCACCCAATTGCTCAAAAGAGCCATCGGTTTTCATAAAATGCCAAAACTCGCCATCGGCGTACAGAAACTCCATATCAATTTCCATAACATCCGCTGCTTCTATACTTTCACCTGACTTAAAGGTTTTTTCACCAACACGGCCAGTCATTAGGTTACGATACTTAACACGGGTGAATGCCTGACCTTTACCAGGTTTGATATGCTCCACTTCCATCATCGAGCAGGGGTCACCATCCAGCATCACTTTCAGGCCACCCTTGAATTCATTCGTTGCAACGTTTGCCATAGTCTTGGTCTCTAAATTTAGTCTTCAACATGAAAAAAACTGGTCGCCAATGATACCCAAAACCCTGTCCACTAACCACTTAGCAAGACCACAAAAATCGACCAGTACGCCTGCCTGGATCACTGAGCTGCGTGAAGCCATTCGTGACCCACAAGAACTCTGTCAAGCACTCAACCTAAGTCCCGATGTTTTAACTGGCGGAACAGAGGGCTTGCAACTCGCTCACACGCTCTTCAGCACCCTGGTTCCCCAGTCTTATTTTCAACGCATGCAACCCGGTAACCCCCTAGACCCCCTGCTGTTACAGGTGCTGCCCACCGCAGCCGAAGCTGAAAAGATTACTGGGTTTGTGACCGACCCTTTAAAAGAAGCCGCTTATAACCCGCTGCCAGGGCTAATTCATAAGTACAAAAGCCGAGTTTTACTAACGCTTTCCGGTGCCTGTGCCATTAATTGCCGCTACTGCTTTCGTCGCCATTTTCCTTACGCTGAGAATAGCTTAAGCAGCAAAGCCTTAGACAAGATTCTGGTCTACCTACAAAGACATCCAGAAGTTAACGAGGTCATTTTGTCGGGTGGCGATCCTCTTGCGACCAGCGACCAGCGCCTTGGCCAGCTTATCCAGCAGCTTGAACAGCTGCCGCAGCTTAAACGCCTAAGAGTTCACACACGGCTACCTGTAGTGATTCCATCACGCATCACCAGCGAGCTGGTTCAACACTTGCAAGCAACTCGCTTACAAACAATTTGTGTTTTGCATATCAACCACCCTCAGGAAATCAATGAGCAGCTAGCTGATGCCCTCTACCCCTTGACAGCCGCTGGGGTTCTGTTGCTCAATCAGTCAGTGCTTTTAAAAAATATTAATAACCAAGCAAGCACCTTGGCAGAACTCTCCGAAAAGCTATTCGCCTGTGGTGTTTTACCTTATTATTTACACACACTAGATGCGGTAGAAGGAGCTGCCCACTTTGCGCTTGAACCCCAAAGCATCCAGTGCATCTACAGTGAACTTCTCGCTCTCTTGCCTGGTTTTTTAGTGCCTCGGCTAGTCACCGAAGAAGCAGATCAACCCAGTAAAACACCTCTGGGCTGTTCATTTTAAAAGGAAGAAGCAATGAGTCTTTTGCCCCTTGATTTTCCTGAACTTAACCGCGACCAATTAAGCTGCTGCGAGCTGCGCGAAGATGCCCTGGAAAATTGGCTGCAAACCCTGCCCCTTGCTCACCCCCTGGCAAGCCAAGCTCTTTTGCTTGAGTTGGTCAGCGAGCTTAACCAGCTAAAAGGCCTGGCAGCCCTTCGGCGACTAAAATGGCTAGAACACCTGAGCAAGACAGCCAAACAGGTCTGCCAGGAACTAGACCAGGGCAGTCAAGCGGAGCAACAAGGTCAGGCCGCGCAAGACCTCACTCAGCATCTCACTCAGGGCTACAAACGCTGCCTGAATGACCTTTTAGAAAGTCGTGATCAACTGCCCAAAAACTTCTTAGGTCCTGCCCTGCTGCACTGCTATTATCAGGCCTTGGTACTAACCGGTGACCTGGTTCGCCGCTCCTGCGAACTCAGTGTCACCACGCCAGAAAAAACTTGGCATGAACTCTATTTACTCTATCGCTTGGCTTGTCAAAGCAAGCTGCAGCAGCGACCTGTGCAAAAACAGCCACCTATAAACTGCGAACAAGCCTATTATCAGGTTTTACTGCTAGGGCTGATTGAAGCTGACAATCTGCGTCAAGACGAAGTTGAGCAGCTCTACCCCTTTCTGGCAAAGTGGACCAGCTATTTAGAGATCGTTCCAGCAAAAGCACCCGAAGCCAGCTTCCAGATTTTAGCCAGCCAGGGTTTTAAACCCGTTCGCCACCACACCAGCCACCCAGTCAATAGTGAACACGACTTTGGCATCAACGCCACAGCCGAATTAAGCGATGAGCTTAATAGGCTATTAGAAAACCCAGAGCACCCTCTGAGCAAGCGTTTAACCCAGCACCTGCAAGCCTTGCTCAATGAAAACGCTGAACGTAATGCTCCCAGATTAAATACCAGTGGCCCAGTAGAATTAGTATTGGGAATGCGAAGCGTTCACTACCACCTCAGTGGACGCCAGCCTTTTGAGCAGCTAGTTGCTGGCAGCAACCTCAGCATCAAAGAGAAAACCAACCCTTTTCTGCAGCAGGGATCGAGCGAAGACCCTTGGGGAAAGGCACATGACGCAGCTGAAAACAAAAGCTACGGCCACCTGCAGGTCGTTGATATTGATACCGCAGACCTGAGCACTTCGATTACAGATGCCCTGGACAAACGCCACCCGATTTACCAATTGCAACAAGTGAATACCAGTGCAACTGGCTATTGTTTAGCCTGGCCAGGCGAAGCACCAGCCAACTTGACCACAGGTGAGCTGATTGCCATTAAAGAAACTGAGCAAACGCCTTGGCAACCCGCTGTTGTCCGCTGGGTTCGGTCAACACCCGAAGGTCATCAACTTGGCGTCGAACTCTTACCTAGCCGTATGCAACCCTGCGCCATCAAGCCCATCATCAAAAAAGGCGATCCAGTCGACTTTATGCCTGGCTTTATCCTTCCTGAGCTAAAAATTGTGGGCACACCAGCCAGTGTACTAACTCCTTTACTACCTTTCAGAGAAGGCCATAAGGTTGTCATTACCCAGCCCGGTCGACAACAACGTGCTCATTTAGTGCAACTTCTAAGCAATTCAGGGCAATTCAACCAGTTTCAACTGGAGCTTTTAGGCCAAGAAAACGCTCTTAATCTGGTCTAATCCTAGGCATCAACCCAAACCAGGCCGTCTTCCACTTTAACGGGAAAGGTTTCGATATCCACATAAGCAGGTGGTGTCAAAGCCTTTCCGGTACGCAAACAAAAACGTGCACCATGTCGGGGACAAACCAACAACCCTGCCTCAATACAGCCCCCATCAAACCCTCGGCGATCATGTGAACACTCATTCATAACCGCCAAAACCTCACCTTCAGCACGGGCCACCAACACCTCATCACCGTCTTCATTTTCAACCAGCTGAAACTGTCCTTCGACTAGCTCTTCTTCGCTACACACTTGAATCCACGGCATTTTTTACCTCCAAAAGCCAA
>SKIX01000150.1 GCA_007116195.1 Marinospirillum sp.
GCCAAAGACTCTTTTTTTGCCGTGAAGGCTTGCGCCCCGCACCCTGCCGCTCTAACCAGGCCCAGGCCTGGTCAAGATTTTGCCCGGCATGACCAAAGCGCTGAGGCCCAAAGTAATTGGGAAAACCCTGCTTCAGAATTTTCTGCCAGCGTTGGTTCAGCCAGTCTTTTGTGGTGGAGTCGGCGTTGTTGATCTGCAGACGTAGCTGAAAGCAGTTACCGCGATGTACGCCGCGTTTCAATTTGCGAGGATGACGTGCTAGTAGCAGGGTTTGCCAGCCTTCGCCTTTTAAAGCGCTGGGTTCAGGGTCAGGTTTGCCAGGTAAGTGCACGGAAAACCACTGGCGTGTCACAGCATGGCGGTCTTTGAGTCCGGAATAGCTGACTAGGCGAGGGTGAACGCCAGCCTGCTTAGCCAGACTTTCTGCCACATAGGTGGTATTGCAGCCCGTTTTTTCTACCCATAAAAACAGATGCTCCCCCTGGCCTTCCGGCTCAAACCCCAAGTCTTCTTCCACCTGAAAATCTTCAGCCGAACAGCGGTAAAGGCCTTGCCAGGGGGAGGTGGGCAGAGCTCGTGGCAGGTCAGTGGCCAGAGCCTGTTTTAGCCCTTCCAGGGATTCAGTACTAGGAAGTTCAGTGGGCGTCATAACGCATCCAGCAGGACAACGGCTTGTGCAGCTATGCCTTCTTTGCGTCCAGTAAAGCCCAGCTTTTCAGTCGTCGTCGCTTTGATATTCAGCTGATCACGGGTGACTTGCAGGTCTTGCGCCAGGTTTTCCAGCATGGCGGCTAAATGAGGTGCCATTTTGGGAGCCTGGGCAATTAGGGTCATATCCGCATTGACTAGGCTATAGCCTTTGGCAGCCACGGCTTGCATGACTTGGCGCAGCAGCTCACGGCTATCGGCTCCGGCATAGGCTGGGTCAGTGTCCGGGAAGTGGTGACCAATATCACCGAGCCCGGCAGCGCCTAAAAGAGCATCACAGAGGGCATGGATAAGGACATCACCATCGGAGTGGGCAACCAGGCCCTGGCTATAAGGGATGTTAACGCCGCCGAGAATAACTTCATTTCCTGGGCCAAACTTATGAACATCAAAACCCTGGCCTATACGCATCGTGTTGACCTTGTTAGTCGGCTGGTTGGCTAAAAGCTGTTCAGCCAAGGGCAAATCACTGGGTAAGGTCACTTTAATATTCGAGCGGCTTCCGGGAATCAGCAGGGGATGGTAGCCAGCTGCTTCAATAGCTGAGGCTTCATCGGTTAAGGTTAAGCCTTGCTGTAAACCTTGTTCAAGACTGTTTTTAAGTAAGCCATAGCGAAACATCTGGGGTGTCAAAGCTTGCCACAGCTGCTGGCGTTCAACGGTTGCGATAGCCTGTTGCTGTGCGTCGCTACGTTTAAGGGTGTCAGCAACGGGCGCAGCCAGCAGGCCACCGACCGGATGTCGGTGTAGTTCCTGCCAAAGCTGATGCAAATCGGTTTTGCTGACGCAGGGGCGAGCAATATCATGAACCAGTACCCAGTCTTCGGCTTGCGCGCGCTGGCTGAGCGCTTGCAAACCCGCAAGAACCGACAGGGCGCGTTCATCACCCCCTACACAGGTGGTGAGTTTTAAATCAGGGTACTGAACAAGCAAGCGTTCTTGTACTTCGGGCCACCAAGGATCGCTGGGGTGTAAGGGTAAAAGAATTTCAGCCCCAGGAAAGGCGTTATGAATGGCTGCCAGAGTAACTTCTAAAAGAGTTTTGCCCGCCAAGGGGAGGTATTGCTTGGGCACCTGAGCTTGCATACGCTGACCAACTCCGGCAGCAGGCAGCAGGCACCAAAGACGCGGGTTATTCACTTGGCCTTTTCCTTAAACAGTTCAGGTAATTGAAAGCGTGGGGGAGGGTCACCAACCAGCCAAATAAAGGTTTCATCCTGGCCGATCATGCCCAAGTCAAAGCGTGCTCTTTCCTCGACTGCTTTGCGACTGTCTTTGAGTTCTTCAACCTCAGCAAGAAGGCGTTGATTACGCTGAGTAAGTTTGCTGTTTTCTGCTTCCTGTTCTGCGACCTGAGCCCTCAGGTCGAACAGCTCTAATAAGCCGTTCTCACCCCACCAAAGACGGTACTGGGTGATTAAAAGCAATACAAGCAATAGGGCACTGAAGAATTTGATCATAACGCGGCATTATACGCCTTAATCAAAAGATGGCTATTGCCCAACACCTCGACCTTTTAAAGAAAAAGCCCCTGATGCCAGGGGCTTGGTAAGGGAAGGAGAGTCTTAGAAAGCAACGCTAATAAACAGCGAAGGTAAAAAGAAGGGTGTTTCTGCTTTCTGAGCAATTTCTTCATCAATACCTGCAATCATTTGCACCGAACCGCCTGCAACAAAGTGTTTTGCCAGGGTGCGTTCATAGCCTAAGGCAGCCATTAAGCCGATGTCGTCATCATTGGCACCATCCCACCAAGTCAGACCGGCTTCATAAAAGGCTCCGCTGTGGTAACGATCTAAATAGCCCTTGAAGGTCACATCCACAATGCTTAAGTCATCCCCTGTGGAGTAACCGGCACGAATGGCCGTGGTACGGCTCAGTGAACCCTGCCAGTAGAGGTTAAACATGCCATCATCCATGTTGTTGTCGATCAGGCGAACTAGATCGGTGCTGATGCTATGAGTCATGGCAGAGGCCTGCATCGGCAGAGCAACAGCAGCAGACAGGGCGAGGGGGATCAGGGCTTTTTTAAAGTTCATGGTCGTTTCCTTTGCAAGTTTCCTAGAGAACAGCTAAACAATGAATAGCGCAAGATTATGACTTAAGTCTAATCGAGGCAAGCGCTTTTCCAGGGTGCAGGCCACAAAAAAGCCACCTGAGCGGTGGCTTTTTGTCGCAGTTCATTACTGGCCTTTGATGGCTTTCAGGCCGGGGTAGGGCGCTTTGCTGCCGAGGATTTCTTCAATCACCAGTAGGCGGTTGTACTTGGCCACGCGATCCGAGCGGCATAGAGAGCCGGTTTTGATCTGACCGGCAGCGGTGCCCACGGCCAGGTCGGCAATGGTGGCATCTTCGGTTTCACCGGAACGGTGCGAAATCACCGCAGTGTAACCGGCTGCCTTGGCCATTTTGATGGCTTCTAGGGTTTCGGTCAGCGAACCAATCTGGTTGAACTTGATCAGAATCGAATTGCCCACACCCTTTTCGATGCCTTCCTTGAGGATTTTGGTGTTGGTCACAAAGAGGTCATCACCGACAAGCTGCACTTTGCTGCCCAGTTTTTCGGTCTGGTATTTCCAGCCATCCCAGTCGGATTCATCCTGACCGTCTTCAATGGAAACAATCGGATAGTCTTCACACAGCTTAGCCAGGTAGTCGCTGAAGCCTTCGGAAGAGAATTTCTGACCTTCACCGGCCAGATCATACTGACCGTCTTTATAAAATTCGGTGGCAGCGCAATCTAGTGCCAGAGTAATGTCTTTGCCCAGCTCATAGCCTGCATCGGCGACCGCCTGCTTGATGATCGCCAAAGCATCGGCATTGGAAACCAGATTAGGAGCAAAACCGCCTTCGTCACCGACGGAGGTGCTCAGACCTTTATCTTTCAGAACCTTCTTCAGCGCGTGGAAAATCTCGGCACCGGCGCGCAGGGCTTCAGCAAACGAAGGGGCAGAAACCGGCTGAACCATGAACTCCTGAATATCAACATTGTTGTCCGCGTGCTCACCGCCATTGAGGATGTTCATCATGGGGACGGGCATGGAGTACTGACCGGCTGTGCCGTTGATGTCGGCAATATGCTCAAACAACTCAACGCCCTTGGCGGCTGCGGCGGCTTTGGCGGTTGCCAGAGAGACGGCCAGAATGGCATTGGCACCCAGCTTGGCTTTGTTTTCAGTGGCATCCAGGTCCAGCATGATCTGATCGATGGCTTGCTGGTTGGTGGCGTCCTGGCCCAGTAGGGCTTCACGAATCGGGCCTTTAACATTGGCTACGGCTTTCAGCACACCCTTGCCGAGATAACGGCTCTTGTCACCATCCCGTAATTCCAGCGCTTCACGCGAACCGGTCGATGCACCGGAAGGCGCGCAGGCACTGCCTTTAAAGCCGCCTTCCAGAGTGACATCAGCCATCACGGTGGGGTTACCGCGGGAATCCAGTACTTCGCGACCTTGAATCTCGATAATCTTAGCCATGCAGGGCAGTCTCCAAAAGTTATGTTGTTAGTCGATGTGAAGTGCAGGGAAGCTTTTAATCAGATCATCCACTGCTTTCATTTGTTGTAAGAAGGGTTCCAGTTGATGCAGCGGCAGGGCAGAA
>SKIX01000181.1 GCA_007116195.1 Marinospirillum sp.
CACAGCTAACATGCAACAGCGCCCAGGCACTCCCCAAGGCTTGAGGTAGAGTACTGATCTCTAACGACTGCTCTGGCAAGGTTTCTTCAGGTAGAGGTTGCTTTAAACTGACCAGTGTTTTTGCTAACTCAGGTGAAAGCAACCAAGACGCCCAATTAAACTCTTCCAGCGTCATTTTAGAAAAATAGGGTAATAGCTGCTTCTCCATTCCATGTAATAGAACAAAAAATCTAGCTAAAAGTTGACGCTTTTCTTGTGCAGCTAAACTCAGCATCCAAAGCTTTTCCATAACGGGCAAGGCCTGTAGTGCGGCTCGCTCTTGGCGAGTTGCTTGGCGTAGCCGTGGTAGGTGCATCAATTGCATCTTTTCAACTCCCTAGAACCTGTCTATCAATATTTATACAGAAGTTATACTTTTAATGACTGCTTGTCAAAAAGCAGGCGCAGAATAACCCAGTTTAATGACAGAAAAATGGCTGAAAGATCACAGGTTTTATAAAGCTAGTACCTGTGCCATTATTTTTGGCAACAGGCCTATAGCTGAGTTCCCTTCTTAAAGGCAACTCACTATCAATAGCAGTTAGATCTGGCAGGAGGCGAAAAAGCTTAGCGATTAAATTCCGGTCGGGGTATTTCTTTTACAGGGCTGCCCAAGGCATGCAGCTGGGCTCCACTCAAGAGTTCAGCGTCCAAAATATGCTGCTGACTATCCATTTTCTTAATCAGTACAACTTCTTCTAACTGACCTCGATCAGAAACCCGAGAAACCCTGGCAAACTGATCCCCTTTAAACTCAAGGCAACAGCCTACAGGCCTTAAGCCATGAGTCGTCACAAAGGTGTTTAAGGCTTGACGATCAAACCATTCAGGGTGTTTATAAACCCATTGGTAGGCCTCTTGCCAGCTTCTTGCAGGGTCGTTATAGCCATGCACCAGGCAATCTAGCACCTTCGCTACCCCCATAATACGAGACAAAGCATCCAAGCGTTCTGCTTTGATAGCACGCGGATAACCACTGCCATCTAAGCGTTCATTCGCATTCACCATCAAGGACTCGCCCAAGCCCTTGGGTATCCAGCGCAAAGCGGAAGCCGAGCGTAGTAACTGAATCTGGTGCAACTTAAGCTTACGCAAAGCCTCAGCAGATTCTTTTAGCGGGTTAAAGCAAGGTTGGTGGCCAAGAAAAAACTTACCCAGGTCATGCAATAGCAAAGAGGTCATCGCTGACAGCTCATAGCGCCGTGTCAAGCCGACTTTAAACAACAACGGAAAACAGCGTGCCGCCACCCTTAAACTGTGCAGTAACACGGGGTGTATCTTGCGTAAAGGCTGCTCCAGATGAAACAACAAGGCGTTCCGGTCTTCATTGACCAGCTCAATAAAAGTCAGTGCTACCTGGGTCAAACGTTGCGAGTCTAAGCGGCGGCGCGCGGCCAGTAGCAAGATTTGAGCGGCCAAGCCATCAGCCACCTGTAAAACCCGCTGCTGGCACGCTTGGTTGCTTAACACAAATACAGCGGGCAGCTTGCCTTTTGCGGCAAGGGTAGGCGTGGGTTTAGGGCGCTTGAACAAACGTGAAGCCTTGAGGTTTTCTTTGTCTGGATGCATCAAGCGTGCCAGCTCACGCTCCGTTTCCAGCGTGTAATGAAACCATTTTTTTTCATCCTCCTGGCTGGCATGCACAAAATGCCAACCCACCAAGGCCTGAACAAAATCATCACTAGGCTGTAAATAGGTTAACTCAGCTAGACTGCTGACACTTTCCCCATTAGGAAATTCCAGCGTAATTTGCAAGCGCTCTGGAAGCGGCCGCAATAGCTGTAAAGCCAGCTGAAAGGCCAGGCCTACACGACAGCCCCCTGCCGAAATATCAATTACACGACCAGACAAGGTACCCTGAGGCAGCTGTACCCGAAATAAAACATCCAGCCTTCGATCCAGGAACACACGAAAAAATTCACGATAAAAAACCTTGCTAAAGCTTTTTGGCAGCTCCATAAACAAGGTGATCGCTTCCTTGCCTGGCTGCACTTTCATCACTTCCAGTGCATCACTTTCATGCTGCTGGTTGTGAAATTTGATAAAAAGTACGAATAGCTTAAAGCGAGCCAGAAAGTTCATTTGCTCTAAGCTGCCCTGGACACAAACTTCCAGCAAGCCTTCTTCACGATGAACCCGCAAGTGGCTAACGGGCCAGGGCTCATCAGCCGCCTGATCATCGTGTGACCTGGGTTGAATACGCAAACCTCCGGCAAAACTCGCTTCCTCTAAAGCGTTGCGCGCTTGCAAACCAACCAGTCGATCTGAAGCCAGTTCTTGCTGCGACATGCCTATCTCCATTTTCTTATTTTTAGCGCCAGGAACCCCGCAGCGCCTCTACTTGTTCCTGTAGTTTAGCAGCTGTTACTTGCTCTGGTGGTAAAGGCGGGCCAGCAACCACTTCAACTTTCGACCAAAAGCGGCGAGGAAGCTTTTTAAATGCCTGTCCTTTTTCGCGTGAAAACCAAGAACCCCAAAGTCCTCTTAAAGCCATAGGCACGACAGGCACTGGATATCGGGCAAGAATACGCTCGACACCTTTCTTAAACACCTGAATATCGCCCGTTGTGGTTAAGCGACCTTCAGGGAAAATAAAAACCAGCTCACCAACTGCCAAAGCCTCACCTATTTTAGCGAAGGCTTCCTGCAGATTTTGACGATCCACTTTTTCTGAGCTTAAAGGCACCGTGCCAGCCAGTTGTAAGAAACGCTTAAGCAGCGGCAAGTCATGAATATCCTTATCAATGACAAAGCGCAACGGCCGATGACAAGCACCAGCCAGTAGTAGTGCATCCATATAGCTAACATGATTGGCAACCACCAAAGCTGGTCCTGTTTCAGGTAAATGCTCAAGACCACGATGCTTAACCCGATACAGGCTATGCGATAGCAGGTAAATCAGAAAACGCAACAAGGCATCTCTTGCTAACTTTATGGCCAGCAAGGCAACTACCAAAGCACTCAAACCATAAAGCAAAAAGAAGCTTGGCAAGGGAAGATCCAACACACCCAACAGCAAAAGACCAGCCAAGGCGCTAACGACCATAGCCAGGGCATTCAAAACGTTTAGCGCAGCAATAACCTGAGCACGGCTAGTGACCTGAGTGCGCCTTTGTACTAGAGAGTACAGGGGAACAATAAACAGCCCGCCACTTAAACCTGCCAAAAACAAATCCAAGGCAATGCGGCCACCACCTGCAGCAAAAAACTCGGCCAAGCCACCCAAATCAGCGTTTTCAACCCCAGGTGAAAAGTTACTGGCTTGCAAGTATAAGTCTAAGGAGAACACGGCCATGCCGAGTGCCCCCAAAGGCACCAGACCCAGCTCGATCTTGCCCCGCGACCAGTAACCACAAAGCAGGGCACCACCACCTACCCCTAAAGAAAACAAGCTCAAGAGCAAAGTGGCAACGCTTTCATTACCTAAGAGCACGCTGCGGGTAAAGTTAGGGAATTGAGTCAAATAGCCAGAGCCGATAAACCAGAACCAGCTAATCGCTAAAATGGCCAGGAAGACACTGCGTCTTTGTCCCGCTTGCTGCAGCACCTTGCGAGTCTGCGAATAAAGATTCCAATTAAGCCTTAGCTTAGGATCACCGGCAGCGGCTGTTGGCACCTGCCAGCTGGCCACTAAGCCCAGCAGAGCAAAAGCAAAAACCGCCACACCCAAAATCCAGGTTTGTTCAGCTGCCCAGCCAGCCAAAAGGCCACCCAGCAGGGTGCCCAGAAGAATAGCCACAAAGGTGCCCATACCCACTAAGGCATTACCGCTTACCAACTCTTCTTCCGCCAGATGTTGAGGTAAAAGGGCATACTTGACCGGGCCAAACAAGGCAGACTGAATACCCATAGCAAAAACCAAAACCAAGAGTAACCACCACAGCTGCAGGGTAAAGGCAACCAGGGCGACCGACATAATGGCGACTTCTAAGAGCTTTATACGGCGAATAACCAGCGACTTTTCGTACTTGTCAGCCAATTGACCGGCAATACCCGAGAACAGAAAAAAAGGCAGAATAAATAGACCGGCAGCCAGGTTCATCAGCAGATTAACATTCAAGGCTAAATGATCAGCTGCGGTAAAAGTCAGGGTGAACATCAACGCAAAGCGAAACACATTGTCGTTGAAAGCACCCAGGGCTTGAGTGCAAAAAAAGGGGCCAAAATAGCGCTTAAAGACTAACCCAACCCCTTGCATAAACCTTTCCTGGCTTTACGGTTGCCAACGATAAATTAAATTCAAGGTCGTGATGTGATCATA
>SKIX01000059.1 GCA_007116195.1 Marinospirillum sp.
GATCGGCTTGGTTGATCAGCACCTGGAGTTCATGGGTATGTTCTGGATAGCAGCTTAAGCCAGCACTGATGGTAATACGCAGCTCCTGCTGGTCAAGGTAGAAGGGGTAATGCAGCTTTTCTTTAAAGGCTTCAGCAGCCAAGAGTGCGGTTTGCTCATCCGCTCTTAGGAGTACGGCAAACTCATTGCCGCCAGTGCGAGCCAGAATGGCGGCCTCGGCTAAGAACTCAGTTAAACGCTGAGCAACCATCTTTAACAGCTGATCGCCTGCATGGTGGCCTAAAGAGTTGTTGTAAGCCTTAAAGCGATCAATATCAAACATCATTAAGGTTAGAGCCTGCCCACTTAGGCGAGCATCGGCCAGCAGGCTATGTAGGCGATCATAAAACTGACTGCGGTTAGCTAAGCCTGTGAGTTCATCATATTCTGCTAGGTAGGTTAGGCGTGCTTCAACTTCTTTTTTCTGGGTAAGGTCAGAGAAAATACCTATGGTATAAGGCTGCTGTTTAAAACCACTGACCACGCGTATCACGCGCAGCCATTGGGGGTAATCTTCACCATTTTTGCGGGCCTGGGTTAGCTCACCTTCCCAACGCCCTTTGTGTCTGAGTGTGCGTGAAATTCCTTTAAAGAAATGGGTGTAGCTGGCAAAGCAGGGATGCTTCCAAAAGTCCTGGTCGATTACCTCTTGCCGCGAGTAACCGGTAATATCTACAAAAGCCTGGTTAACAAAAATTACCCGGCTATCTGAGTCAACAATATAAGTGGCTTCGCCTGAAGCTTCAAAGGCACGCCAGGCTAGTTGCAAGTAGTCATCTTTTTCCTGGTCTTCGGTAATATCCCGCCGCGTACCCAGCATTCTTTGGGCGCGCCCGGTAATTTCATGGCGCTGTACAACTTCACCGTGGTCTTCCAGCCAGCGCCACTGCCCTGATTTGTGGCGAACTCGAAAACGACATTGATAGTGTTCGCTGTGCCCTTTGAGTGCCTCGACAAGGGTGCGACGCATTTGCGGATAATCATCTGGATGAACCAGGGGTTTCAGATGGCCCATAAAGTGAGGAATTTCGTTTTCAGCGTAACCAAAGATTTCGGCAAAGTGTGAGTGGTAAATAGAATCACTATCCAAATCCCAGTCCCAAAGACCCAGGCGGCTGGCTTCTATTGCTTGGCTGATACGCTGGCGCTGATGCTCCATTTCACGAGTGGTTTGCTGGTGGCGCTGTATCTCGGTTTGCAGGTCTTGAGTTCGGCGCTCGACCTCTCGCTCCAGATTTTGTTGTTGATGCTGGAGCTGCTGGTTCAGATCGAGGATTTCGTGGTGCTTGCTTTGCAGGTTTTTTAATACCCGTTTACTAATCCAGGCATTCGCAGCCAGGGCAAGCAGTGGGGCCAGGAGCAATAAGGGAGGCAAAAGCTGCTCGCTAAAAACAGCAATAGCGAAAAGGGTCGCAACACCGGGCAACGCAAATAAAAAGCCAACGCTCACAAAGTGTGCGTAGATGCTGGTCGCAATAATTAAAATAGCTACCCAAAGACTAAAGCTAACGGCAATACGCAAAGGCTGTTCTGCAAGGTAAGGCAACGACCAGCCCAGCAGCAAAGCCCACCAGCAGCCAATCATAAGAGCACCTAGGCGCAGAAAAGCGAGCTGCTTATAAGGGCCCAAGAGCGCTTGCTGTTCTTTGAGCGCCAAGTGGTGTGATTTGCCACCTGCAAACAATAAAGCCATGCCGGCCCACCATACAGGCAGCCAATAGCTACCAGGAACCGCTTGCCAAAGTAGCGGCAAGGCTAGGCTGGCAGCCAACAAGGACAGGCGATAAAAAATTTCCGCATCCTTGTAGGAAGAATTAAGGCGTTCAGCCAAAAGGTCGTGTTGATTTTCCATGCTCAGGAAGCATCCTTGGGCTCAGATTTTTATAATGTTTATCACTGAATCCTTGATATATAACAGACTCGCAACAAGCTGGCTATGCAGACTATGTTACTATTTCTTTCTTAACTGCCCTAGTCACTGCCAATTGTCAGGTCTGAATTCATGCCCGCATTGCTCGATTCCCCTTTACTGCAAGACCTTAACCCTGCTCAGGCTGAAGTAGTCGCTGCGCCACCCAAGGATTTACTGGTGCTAGCAGGCGCGGGCAGCGGTAAAACTCGCGTGCTGGTGCAGCGTATTGCCTGGTTGATTCGCAATGAGGGCTTTTCTCCCTACGAACTTCTGGCAGTTACATTCACTAACAAAGCGGCCAAGGAAATGCGTTTGCGTTTGGAGGTCTTGCTAGGCATGAACCTGCGGGCGATGTGGGTTGGTACTTTTCATGGTTTGTCCCATCGCTTATTGCGCACCCACTGGCGTGAAGCTGAGTTGCCTGAATATTTTCAGATTCTGGACTCGGATGACCAGCTGCGCCTGATCAAGCGTATCCAAAAAGATCAGGGGGTGGATTCTGAGCGCTACCCACCCAAGCAACTGCAAAGCTTGATCAATGGCTGGAAAGATGAAGGCTTAAGAGCGGCTCATGTGCTGGCGCGAGGTGAGTTTGAGCGCAGCATGTTGGAGCAGTACCACCTCTATGAAGGTCTTTGTCAGCGTCAGGGGTTAGTGGACTTTGCTGAGCTGCTGCTGCGGGCCTTAGAATTACTACGCGATAATGCCCCTTTGCAACGCCATTATCGACAACGCTTTGCGCACCTGCTGGTAGATGAATTTCAGGATACCAATAACCTGCAATATGCCTGGTTGCGTTTACTGCGCGGAACAGAAGGACGCATCATGGCGGTAGGCGATGATGATCAGTCCATTTATGGCTGGCGGGGTGCTCGAATAGAAAACATTCAGAGTTTTACAGATGATTTTCCTGATGCTGAACTCTTGCGCCTAGAGCAAAACTACCGCTCTACTTCAACCATTCTTGACGCTGCGAATGCGCTAATTAAACACAACGCTGGGCGTTTGGGTAAATCGCTGTGGACGGACGACAAGCCTGGAGACCCTATTCGTGTTTATGCGGCCTTTAATGAGCAAGATGAGGCTCGCTTTATTGTCGATATCATTCAGCAGCATGTTAATGAGGGTGGCCTGCGTAGTGAGTGCGCTCTGCTTTATCGCTCTAATGCTCAGTCGCGTACTCTGGAAGAAGCCTTTCTTCGTCAAGGTGTGCCCTACCGCGTCTACGGTGGTCAGCGCTTTTACGAGCGTTTGGAGATCAAAAATGCTTTAGGTTATCTGCGCCTTTTAGTTAACCGTCAGGATGATGCTGCCTTTGAGCGGGTCATTAATACACCTACACGCGGCATAGGCACCACCAGTTTAGAAAAACTACGCCAACATGCACGAGACGAAGGCTCTGGCCTTTGGGATGCGACCTTGGATTTGCTGGCCAAGGAGCAGTTAGGGCGGGCCGCTAATAAAGTTAAGGCTTTTGTCGAGTTGATCGAAAGCCTGGATGAAGAAACGCTGAGCCTGACTCTGCATGAAGCTGTAGACACGGTTATTGAAAAGTCAGGCTTGCTGGATTTTCATGCTCGTGAAAAGGGCGAAAAAGGCCAGGCACGCGTTGAAAACCTTAAAGAACTGGTCTCGGCTGTACAGCAGTATGAGCCGGTGCTACCGATTGAAGAAAATCAGGACGCAGGTCTGGTTAATTTAGAGGGCCGAGAAGCGCTGGCCGTATTTCTGACCGAAGCCAGTTTGGATGCGGGAGATAACCAGGCGGAAGAAAATCAGGATGCGGTGCAGTTGATGACCCTGCATACCGCCAAAGGGCTGGAGTTTCCCCTGGTGTTTCTGGTCGGTATGGAAGAAGGGCTTTTTCCCCATCAGATGGCGATGGAAAGCTCGCCCGATGGCCTGGAAGAAGAAAGGCGCCTCTGTTATGTCGGCATTACTCGGGCGATGAACACCCTCTATATGACTTATGCTGAAAATCGACGGATTTTTGGCCGTGAGCAGTTTAACCGCGCTTCGCGCTTCCTAAAGGAGTTGCCAGCGGACTTGCTGGAAGAAGTGCGTTTGCGCGCAGCAGTGAGCCGCCCGCTGCACACCAGCAGCCAACGGCCACGGCCAGCTGGAGTCATTGGTGGTGCGGGTAATCCTCTAAGCCCTGGTGGTTCTGCAGATAGCTCAGGCTTGCGTGTTGGACAGCGGGTTGCTCATAAGAAGTTTGGCGAAGGCATTATCCTGCATGCTGAAGGCGAGGGTGAGCGCACCCGCTTATTGATTAACTTTGATACTGCCGGTGAAAAATGGCTGGTACTGGGGTTTGCTCCTTTAAC